>NZ_CP121117.1 GCF_029581395.1 Roseinatronobacter sp. S2
GGAATGGACCACCAGATTGGGCGCGGTGGCCACCAGTGTCATCATGCCGCTGATCAGCGCTGCCACTGAAAGTGGCATCATCAGCCGCCCCGCAGGGATGCGCGCATTGCGCGCGATGCGCAGCACGATGGGGATGAAAATCGCCACCACCCCGGTCGAGGACATGAACGAGCCAACCCCCGCCACGATCACCATCAGAAGAAAGATCAACTTTGCCTCACTGGCTCCGGCCCTTGCGGTCAGCCAGTCGCCCAGGCGCTGCGCGACACCCGTGCGCACCAGCGCCTCGCCGATTATGAACAAGGCCGCGATCAGCACTATGTTGGGGTCAGACAGCCCGACCAGTGCTTCGGACATGGAAATCACGCCGGTCATCGGTAGCGCCACCATCATGATGACAGCGACAACATCCATGCGCGGGCGGTTGATGGCGAACATCACCACCGCCGCCCCCAGCAGGATAAGGACCATTGCAAGCTGGGACATGCGCTACACCCTGCGCTTCTGCGCGGCGCAGAATAGGATATGCGGGATGCCGGCGATCATGCCTGCGGCGGCACGGCCAGCACATCGATTTCCAGACTGCCCATCAGGTCCTGCGCGACGCTGCCCAGGAACAAGCGCTTGACCCCGGACAGCCCGCGCGTGCCGATCACGAGAAGGCCGGGCTTCGCCTGTTCGACAAGTCCGGCGATGGCATCAGCTCCGACGCCCTCGATAATCCGCGCATTGTAGTTCAGATCGCCGAGATCGAGGCCCTGAATAAAACGCCCAAGATCACGCCGCGTGGACTGAAATTCGCGTTCGGCCTCCTCATGGACCCGCTCGACCGGGATGCCGGCATGGGTCATCATCTGGCGCGTAATGGGTGCGTAGCCGTGAACGAAGGTGACCTCAGCATTGTCCAGCAGACCAAGGGCGTGCGCCTTGCAGGCGGCATGGCCCGATGCCTCGGACATGTCGGTGGCGATGAACACCTTGCGCCAGGCTTCCGCTGTCTTCGCGTTGGCCATCAGGACGGGACGCCCTGCTGTCCGGGTGACGCGCTCGATCGTCGTTCCGGTGAAGACGTCGCGCAGGAACTGGCGGCGATGCGCGCCCAGCACGATCATGTCGGCTTTGCAGTCCTGTGCCTGTTCGCAAATCACGTGAAAAGCATGACCCATGGTCACCACTATTTCTGTTTTTGATGACAAATCAAAGCCTGCAATCTGGCTGGACAAATACCCTTCAGCGCTTCGCACCTCCTCGCGCATGCGATCCTCAAGCAGATCACCCTCAACCACATGAAGAACAGTCAAGCCAGCACCGGTCGCTTCAACGATCTGCACCGCACGCTGGACAGCTGGTTCGGAGCGGGATGATAAGTCAGAGGCAACAAGGACAGATTTGAGCATGGCGTATGCGGTTCCAGTTTGGAGTAAGATTTGGGTGTCAAAGCATGGCATTGAAATAGGACTATGAAAACCCGGAATGTCCCGATTACTCTCAGTGCGTGATCACAGCCGCCTCCGCAACACCATATTGGTGGAGCGCAAACTTTCGCATCCAAACCCGGAAAGGCGAAACAAGTCCACCAATTCAAGGGGCTGAGGCGACGAACATATAGCTCTTGGGATTGACGTATAGCTGAAAAAAACGCATTCCGAGCGGGCCTCCCGATTGTATTTCTTCAGCGCCGCGCGCGGCTATCGGCTATGTCATGGATGTCATCTCGCTTGTCGGCATAATTGCCGCCCTGTTCATCGTAATTTCCCTGAGCGAGCCTTTGGCCGACCGCACACGGCTGCCCTACACAGTGGTTCTGGCCCTGATCGGTGGCTTGATCGGTTCTGGCGCAATTTATCTTGCGGAACACCGGCGGGATTTTATCGGTTTGCCGATGGCGATCGAGATATTCGAGTTCAGCATTCGCTCGAATGTATTCCTGTATGTGCTGTTGCCAACACTACTTTTTCAGGTGGCACTGGGTCTCAATCTGCGTCGCATGGCGGATGACTGGGTACCAATTCTGGTCATGGCCGTGCTGGCCGTGGTGGTGGCAACCTTTACCATCGGGTTCGCATTGACGCCTTTTACTACGTTGCCGCTTATGGCTTGTCTGATGCTGGGTGCGATTGTTGCTACGACCGACCCCTCTGCGGTCGTTTCGATTTTTCGCAACATTGCCGCCCCGCAACGACTGACCCGTATCGTGGAAGGAGAGAGCCTGCTCAATGACGCGGCCGCCATCGCGCTGTTCGGGTTCTTTTTGACCTTCGTTATGCTGGGTGTGCCAAATCCGACCCTGCAAGATGCTCTTGTTGGCTTTCCCATCCTGATTTTCGGGGGAGCTGGCGTTGGTTGGATATTGGCGCGGATATGCATTGCGCTTTTTGCCATACTCTCGCGCTTTCCGCGCGCGCAGGTCTCACTCACTGTGGCGCTGCCTTATGTCACCTTTCTGGTCGCAGATCGTCTGCTGGGCGTTTCCGGGGTCATCGCCGTTGTGATGGCAGGCATGACGCTGAACTTTCTCGGGCCAGGGCGGTTATCGCCTGTAAACTGGTCGAACCTGCGCGAGGTCTGGGATGTGCTGGCGCATTGGGCCGGTGCGTTGATCTTCCTGTTGGCAGCGCTGTTGGTCCCGCGCTTGCTGGGCGATGTCCAGTTGCGTGATCTGGGCCTGATCGGGGTTGTCGTGCTCGCGGCAATCGCGGCGCGCGTCTTCATGCTCTATGTCGTTTTGCCACTTCTGACGGCGATGCGACTATCACCACGCGTAGATCGGCCCTATCGCGTGGCAATCCTGTGGGGTGGCCTGCGCGGTGCTGTCACACTTGCACTGGCTCTGGCTGTAACAGAAAATCTGAGTGTACCGGCAGAGATACGCCGCGAAGTTGGCATTCTCGCCACCGGTTTCACGCTCTTTACCCTGTTGGTGCAAGGGACCACACTGCGCTGGATAATTTCGTTTCTGGGGTTGGACAAGCTCAGCCAGCTTGACCGTGCGCTTTCAAATCAGGTCATCGCTGTCGCGCTGCAGAATGTGCGCGAGGAGGTGGCAAACACCACCAAACGCCATGAGTTGAGCCATGATATCGTGCGCTCGGAAGCCAAACGCTTTGCCGAGCGCCTGGATGGCGCGATGGAGAAGGCAGAAGGCGTTGATGAAATCCCCGACCGCGACCGCATCACACTAGGGCTGGTTGCTCTTGCAGGGCGCGAGCGCGATATGATCCTCGACACATTCCGCGAACAGTTGATATCTGCACGACTGGCAGAACAGATGCTTTCAGACGCAGACCGACTGATTGAACGGACACGCACCGGCGGGCGCGATCAATATCGCATGGCAGGCCGCATGAGTCTTGTGCGCGGACGCTGGTATGGGTTCGCCATCTTCCTGCACAACCGCCTGCGGATGTCGCGCCTGCTTGCGCGGATGATGGCGGACCGCTTTGAAATCCTGCTGAATCAGCGGCTGATCCTGCGCGACCTGCACAGCTATATCGACGGCAAAATACGCCGTATCCATAGCAAGCGCGTGGCCGATCTCCTCCACGAATTGCTCAGACGCCGAGAGGAGGAAACCCAATCCGCACTTGATGGCCTGCGTCTGCAATATCCCGGCTATGCCGAGGAAATAGAGCGGCGATTTATCCGGCGAACCTCTCTGCGTTTGGAAGAGCGTGAATATGACATCCTGTATCAGGATGGTCTTATTGGGCGCGAATTGTTCACCACGCTTAAGCAGGAATTGGGTGAAAAGCGTAAACGCGCGGAAGCACGCCCGGCACTCGATCTCGCTGTTCAGAAAACCGAGCTTGTGCGTCAGTTCCCGCTATTTGCAAATATGGATGAGGAAAGGCGCGTCCGGCTCGCGCAGGCACTCAAGGCGCGGTATGTGCAGCCAGGTGAAGTCCTGATGCGCAAGGGCGACATCCCGCGTGAGGTTTACTTTATTGCGTCGGGTGCATTCGAGGTCGAGGTTGCAGGACAAAAAAGCCAGCTTGGTCGGGGTGAGATGTTCGGGCAACTGGCGCTTCTAAGCCGCAAAATACGCCGCACGCAGGTAACAGCGTTAAGCCACTCGACCTTGCTGGTCCTCGACGAGGCACGCTTCAGACGCCTACTGCAACGAAACAAGACAATTCGCGAAGCAGTGCGAGAGAGTGCCAAGCAGCGCGGTCTCAAAACCGAGCTTTTGAACATGCCTGAGTGACGCCATGCGTCGACCGTGTGCGGCCTGCCTGATTCTGCGGATCGCAGGCTGCATCGCGACGCGCCGCTTTCATTATATTCTGCGGGTGCAATGCGGCAAGGTCACAGGCACCTTCTCCGCACTGTCGGTAGATGGTTCACCACTTGCCGCACCCTGCGTGACCGTCTGGAATGAGGCTGCCTGCTGCCGACTGCACTTGCAGCATCTCAGCTTGGCCGACCGTCCGGTTTTGGGTGGCTTGAGCATGGGCAAGCCCCGCGAGCGGGGCCGGGCTGCTGCGGCTTTGCCCTAAGCCCTGAGCGCACCTGTTCCCTGCCCAAGGGCGCGGTCTTGGCTGTCTCATTCTGAGCCAGTCCCTCGGCCCGCGGGGGCATGGTCGTATCCACGCTCAGGTCTCAGCCCTGCGGGGCTGCACCCCTCTTGCAAGCGAAAGAAGGGATCATTGCATTTCGGTGTCTTCAGAGCGTGGTCGGTCCGTATGGTTTTCAACCGGCGCCTTTGGGCGTTGCATCGCGCTTGAGTTTCGGCTCCGACCGCAACTTTGTGATCTGCGGGACGGTGCCATCGATTTTCGCGTTGTGATGCTTGATCGTGAGTTCCAACACCAGTCGCGAATTATCGGCTATGTCGAGAACCGCCTGGGAGACTTGTATCGCGGCAATCTGTCCGAGACCCAGAAAGGCCGCGATAAAGGCCAACCACATCACTGTTGATTTGGATATGAATGGGGCCATGGCCCATGTGCTGGCCTGGCCGGAGGTGAATGCTGCGATGAAGATCACCACGGAAACCCCGATCTGCAGGATGCAGAGAATTGTCAGAATGTCGAAGTAAAACCGAGCGGTTGAATACTTCGAGCGCAGTTCATCGCTCACGTCTGGGGCCTTTCGAAAAGGATTTTCAGGATCATGTGGTGTCGATCCCGCACAAAAGCGGGCTGATTCCTCAGCACCAAGGCCTGGCGCGGGAGCGGCCGAACGCCCCTATGGACTGGCCAGTGATATCAGACTTCGCCTTCGACCTTCTCGATAACTTCATCCAATGCGGCGATCCATTGGCGCTGGATCTGGCCTGCGACGAGCTCGGTTGGTTTCAGCGCCCCGAAATCCCGCGCGTTGCGGGACATGTCGGCCAGAAGCGATGCGGACAGTTTCACGCGCTTGCGATGCACATGCGCGCGCCACCAGATGCAGGGCTCGGGCTTTTGATACCGGGGTGTCAGGGTCAGGGTATCGCTGAACTGCTGCCAGGCCAGCCGGAACAGGATCGTGATCTCCATGCCTTGCGCGCGCAAGGCGTTGAGGCGCTCGGCATGACGTTGAAGGGGATGCAGCGCGAGCCAGATCGTGACCACGTCATCGCAAGGGGCAGAACTGGCTGTGGCGGCGGCAGTCTGGACCACCTGCCACAGGGCCGTGGTCTTGCGCATAGCGGTCCTGTCGAGGAGATCGGCGGCCACAGGCGTGATCATTCTCTCTTCCCGGGTCTTCTCTGTTGCGGGCGCACCGGCAGGCTTTTGGGCTGGCTCTGGGGCCGTCACTGGCTTGATGGCCTTGCCCATCTCGGGATCGACACCTCTGACTGTGAGCATGGGGCGGCTGCGATCAGGCATGCGCGGCCTCATGACCGAAGGACACCCCACTGCCCTCGGCCAGCAATTCGTTCAGCACATAGGTGGCCTCTTGCAGCGCTTCCTCAAAACGGATCGCCTGCCCGCGCTTGAGGACATTGGCGTCTTCGCGCATCCGGCGCGCGATCTCGCCCAGAAGGCCGGTTTCATCCATATCCTGATAGGCCGGACGCAGCCGCAGGGCATAGGAGAGCGGCTTGAGCTTCTGCGCCACGGTCAGCAGATGCTGCTGTTCGGTCTGGCGCAGCTTCGATTCCCCGCTGCGGGTCTTGGAATCGAACTTGGTGATGACCGAGCAGTATTTCGGCAATAGCTCCGGCTGATCGACGCGGTCGGCCAGACGCTGGTACCAGGCAAAGGATTTAAGACTGTCTTCGACATCGGTGCGCGCCAGGATCACGGGGGCCACGATGATATGAACTTGTGACGCAATGGTATCGGCCCAGACCCCGCCACCGCCTTGTGTATCGATGATGATGAAATCCACGGCCCCCGCGTCAAAGGCCTCATCGAGCATGGAGTTGAGGACATCCATGTCCAGCGTTTCCTTGCACGACATCAGGGGCGATCCGAACCCTGCCTCCTGCGCGCGCAGCTGCCATGAGATGAGCGCGCGGTTGGGGTCGGTATCGATCAGTAAAACACTCTTTCCCGCATGCACGATGGCGGAGGTGAGGGCACGCACCAATGTGGTTTTGCCGATCCCGCCTTTGCGGTTCATGGCGGCGATCAGGATCGGTGTTTTTGTGCTCACTTGAGAGATCTCACTTGTTTGAAATACGGCTCACAGCGCTCGGGCCAAACGGAGGCTGCATTTGCTCAACGCGGCGCAGGTAGCACACGCAAGGGTAGATTGACAAGCATGCACCCACGCATATCCGCACGGCTGCACACACGCACATCTGCACACACGCACGCACGCAAACACCCACGCTGCCACACACCCGCGCCAGCACGCACCCGCCCACGCACCCACGCACAAGCACATGATAACTAACAGAAAAAATGAGCGCCTGCGACGCATTCCGATTGACGCCGCGTTGTGCGGCGCCTAGTCAAAGGGGAAGAATGATGTGAGTGTTTGGCAGGAAATGGATATTGACTACACACAACAAAAACGCGAGTGACAAGGCGGTGGGCAAGCCCGGCCTGACCCCTGCGCAGCGCCAGGCGATTGCGCTGGCGCGGGGGCAAGGGATCGCGACCAAAGCGCTGGCCGCGCGCTATGGCGTGTCGGTGCAGACCATCCGCAACATTGCGCGCGGGGTGCAGATGGCGCGCGCTCAGGCCCGGTCCGAGACCGCGACTGTGACCGCGCGGGTGCCGGTTGCAGATATCCGGGCCTTTGATGCGCTGATCGCGCGGCTGGGGGGTGAGCAAAGATCGGCGGTGCTGCGTGCCTTCATTCGCCATCCTGCCGGATATCTCGGGGCCGATGCAGAGCTGGCCGAGGGCATCCGGGAGATGCGCCGCGAATTGTCGGCGATCGGATCAAACCTCAACCAGATTGCGCGGCGGCTGAATGACCCGCGGCTTTTGCCAGAGGCGCGCAAGCTGGGCCGTCGCGAGGTCGAGGTGCTGCGCGCAACGCATGCTGCCGTCACCCAGTCGCGGGATCATCTGGCCGTGTTGATCGGGACCAAGGCGCGCGGGCGCGATGCAGCCTTCCGGGCAATCGTGGGCGATGCGATGGCAGGGGATGCAACCCCGGAGGCAGCGCATGTCGGCTAGGCCAGATGCCGTGACTGCGGCCATGGGGACGCTCTTCGACGAGGGTTGGACGCGGGGTCCGGGCGGGCGGGGCGATGAGCCTGCGCCAAAGTCATTCGGCCGCCGCGGGGGTGGGACCCGCAGCTATCAGCATATGGCACGCGCGGCTGCGGGCAACCGGGCGGTGGTGGTCAAGCTTGTGCGCGGGGGCGGGTGTCATGACAGCCGCCAGCTGGGCAATCAGCTGGAGTATCTGACCGGCAAGGCGGACCGTGTGTTTGACTCCATGGGCACCTTTGAGCAGCGCGGGCCGCTTTCCGGGGATGAGGCGCGTGAGGCCGCCCTGCGGTGGAGCGAGGGCTGGGCGGGAATGACCTCTGCGGGCCAGACCGCGCATCTGATCGTGTCCTTCCCCCAGGACACTGACAGCCGCGATGTGCAGGCGATCACCGCGCGCTTTTGCGAGCGGTTCTTTGAGGGGCAGTTCGACTATATCGCCGCCACCCATAGTGACCGCGCGCATCCACATGCGCATATCGTCGTCAACCGGCGCGGCGAGGATGGTACGCTCTTCACCCTGCGCCAGGGCACCGATCACAGCTACGAGACCTACAAGGACGCCCTGGTCGAGCTGGGTCAGGCGCATGGCGTGGCACTGGAGGCCACCAGCCGGTTGCAGCGCGGCATCCTCCACCGCGCGGCCACGGATGCCGAGTATCGCCGCGGCCGGACGGCTGATCGCCCGCGCATGGGGGCTGATCTTGAGTATGCGCGCGGCCAGATCGCGCGCCATGCCGAGAGTTATTCGGCGCTCGCGGCGCACGCGCGCGGGATCGAGGCCATCGATCATGCCCGTTTCACCCGTGGCGAGATCGCGTCTTACACGCGCCTGTCTGATCTCGCCCAAAACCTTCAGCGCGCGGCCGCCGATCTGGGCGCCGGGCGTAGCCTTCAATCCCAGAATTACGGAGCCATCCCGATGTACCAACAAGAGCGGTTCACTCAGGCCCTGCAGCGCCTCGATACGGTCGTGGCCGAGGCCGAGGACCGGATAGCGGCAGCCGCGCCGGGTGAGCGTCCACGAGAAGAGGCCCGCCTCAGCGATGCACTTTCAAAACTGGACGCCCTGTTGCCTGCAGAGGCGCGCGATCAGGACTTGGCCGGGACGCCCAGCGAAGAAGGCATTTATGCCAAGCAGAATGCGGCCATTGCCATGGAGCATGTCGCGCGCGTGGGCGAAGGGCGTATCCGGGGGGCGGCAGAGGGCAGCGGGATCAGCGGGGATGCGATCATGGCCCGGCTGCGCGAGGGGGCGCCGAATGCTGCGCTGGAACAACAATGGCTGATGGATGATCTGCGCAGCGTGGCCGCGCATCACGGGTTCGATCTCTCAAAGCAGGGGGATCTCGACCGGGCATTGGAAGAGGTGGACCGTGTGCATGACCGCATCGGCGAGGATGTCGGCCTCGATCTGACACCTGCGCAGCGCGAGGCCATTGAGGAGAAGACCTCCCGCAAAATCGAAGTTGCCATTGCTGATATGAGGCGCGAGGGATTTGACAGGGCATCGATCTCGTCACGCTCCTTTGACATCGAGGATCAGGCGCGCGCTGAGGCAAAGGCCGAGGTGCTGGGGATGGTCCCGCAAGCGGATAAGTCTGCGCAGGAGAATACGGCCGCACAAAGCGAAGAAACCGGCACAGCGCGCGCGGGTGATGTCATGGACGCAAAGCGCGGGCTTGATCCGCTGGACACGCCTGCAAGCTATTACGACCGCTTTGTCGTGACCAAGCAGGGCGACCGCCAAGAATTCTACCGCCATTACGATGATGCCCGCGCCGCCATTGTCGATACGGGCGATACTCTGAGCACCAAGGCGGCCGACAAGGCGACGGCGCTCGACATGGTCAATCTCGCCGCCCATCGTGGTTGGGCATCCATGAAAGTGACTGGTCCAGAGGATTTCCGGCGCGAAATGTGGATCGAGGGGGCAGCCAAGGGCATCAAGGTCGAAGGCTACACGCCCAATGCGCGCGATCTTGAGGAAGCCGCGCGGCGTAGTGACATGGAGCGCCCGCGCAGCTTGCAGCGCACCGACGGGCCTGTCACTGCGACGGGCGACAGGGACCGCGAGGCAGCGCGTGACCTTTCCCGCGATCCTGCGGGCACCACCACCCCCGGCAGTTCGGGCGACAGGATTGATTACAGTGAGGGCGTGCGCGGGACCATCCTTGCGCAGGGCACGCGCCCTTATCTCGACCGCCCCGGCGCGGCCGAGTCGCCCTATGTGCGTTTGCAGCTCCCGAGTGGCCGCAGCCATGATGTCTGGGGCGTCGGGGTTGCCAAGGCGCTCGGCGATCAGGGGGTGAAGACGGGCGACACCGTCACCCTGTCCTCAACCCGCTCCGAGCCGGTCACCATCACGACGCGTGACCCCGTGACGAATGAACTGGTTGAAAAACAGGGCAGTCGGCGCGCCTGGGAGGCGCAGGATATCCAGCGCGGCACAGGAACCACGACTGGCACCACCGCTGCGACTGCTGCCGCCGCCGGCGTGCTGATCGCCGCAAAATCCGATCTGGCCAGACTGCCCGCGCCAACCGATGCCGAGCGCGCCGAGGCCTATCGCGCAGCGGTCGAGGAGCGTCTGACCCCTGACGAGATCGTGCGCCTGAAGCAGGGCGATATCTCCGGGCTTGAGGGGGTCGGCTCGCGCGAAGACCAGCTGTCTGTCGCGCGCGAATATCTCAAGGCCGAAGGCAACTCGCAGCCAGCGCTCAAACAAGTGACCGAGGAATGGTTCGATGAACGCGCGGCCAATGCCGCGCAAGACCGCGGGGTCGGCCATGATTAAGACACGCGTTCTCGCAGGCCTCGGCCTCTTTGCCGCGCTCGGGCTTACGCTCGCCTATATTCTGGCCACAGGCTATCTGGCGCTCAAACTCACCGGTAGCGCCGCCACCCTCGATTGGGGCCTCCTGGTGCAGAACTGGCAAGCGCTCCGGTTCCACCATCCCGATGTCTGGCAGGTGGTCTGGCTGATCTTTCTCTTTGCCACCTTGGGCACCTTGCTGCTGGGCTCATTTGTCGTCCATGAGGGACTGACACGCTTTGGCGAGACCCATTGGCAGTTGAGGTCCGAATTGAAGCGCAACGGCTTTTTTGCAAAACCCGGGCGCGGGTTCCTGCTGGGCAAGATGGGCAAGCCGAAATCCAATGCGAAGTTCCTCTGCTCCACAACCTTCCCGCATTGTCTGGTCGTCGCCCCCACAGGTCGCGGCAAAGGGACAGGTTTCGTGATCCCGAACCTTCTGTGCTTTGTCGGGTCGGCCGTGGTGCTCGATGTGAAAGGCGAGAATTTCGACAAGACCTCGCGCAAGCGTCGCGCACGCGGTGACAAGGTCTGGCGCTTTGCCCCGGTTGATTGGGACCGCCCCACGCATCGCTACAACCCCCTGCAGCGCATCGCGGCGCTCCCCAATCCCGACCAGCGCCAGATGGAGTTGCGCAAGACCGCCAATCTGTTCCTGCAGGCCGATGGCGAGAATGCCAAGGGCCTGCTCGAGGGCGGCATCGATCTCTTTGTCGCCTGCGGGATCCTCGCGATGGAACGCAACCTGCCCACCATTGGCGAAATCTACCGCCTGGCCTCTTCGGGGGGCGACAAGAACAAGCAATATGCAGGCTATGCCGAGGAAGTTCGCAGCCCCTCTGCGCGGCTTATTTTTGAGCGCATGGCCTCGACCAATGACCGCACGCTGACCTCCTATCTCTCGCTTTTGATGACATCGGGCCTCAGCGCCTGGGACAACCCGACCATTGACCGCGCGACATCCGTGTCGGATTTCGACTTCTCGAGCTTCCGGCGCAAACCGCAGACCGTCTATCTGGTGGTCTCGCCTGACAATATCCGGCCCTTGGCGCCGCTGATCCGGCTCTTCTTCTCCGACCTGATCGCCAGCCTGCAGGACCATGAACCCGGCGAGGACGAGCCCTGGCCCGTGATGATCATGCTCGATGAATTCGACCGACTGGGCAAAATGCCGATCGTGGCCGAGAGCATCAAGACCCTGCGGTCCTACGGGGGCCATCTGGCGATCATCACCCAGACCATTCCGGCGCTTGACGAAATCTATGGAGAAAACACCCGCCTCTCGCTGCAGGGCGGGGCCGGCGTCAAGCTCTACATGACCCCGTCTGAGAAGCGCACCGTCACCGAGGTGAGCGAAGGCGTGGGCATGACCACCAAGCGCGTGGTGTCGAAATCGCGCGCCATGGGGCGGGGCATGTTCGACACCAATGTCAGCGAACGCACCGAAGAACGGCCATTGCTCACCGAGGATGAGGCCGCGCGGCTCGATCTTGATGACATCATCCTCGTGATTGACGGCCAGCACCCGGCCCGCGCCAAGCGGATCAAATACTATGAGGACGCGAAACTCCGGCATATGTTTGAAGGGCAGACGGGCGATTACCCCCTGCCGCTCGGGGGCAAGCTGAATGCGCAGGACGCGGCCGAGATCGATGATCGGGTGGTCGCCATCGTGCAGCGCCAGACCGAAGGCATGATTGCCGCGCAGCGGGTGGGGGCTGGCGCTGTGGCCGCATCAGCCGGGGAAGTCGCCCCACCGGTACTCCGCAAGGCACCGCGGGCCAGCGTGTCGCTCTTGACAGGTCTGCTCGACATATCTGATTTCGACGCGGCCAAAGCTCCCCGGCGCTTGCCTTTGCCAGGTCAGTCCACGAACGGCGCGAAGCAACCCCCGGCGCTTCAGATGTCGCGGCGGGGGCGCATGAGCACCTCTGTCATGGCCAAAGCGCAGCTCATCGCCCCCACAGCAGAAAACTGTGCAGCGATCGAGAGCATCACACAGGAAATCGAGTTGATCCGGAAGCAGGGCAAGGCTGCGTGATGGGCGCATGAGATCAAAGCCGCGTTCCAGTTAGCATATTTCCTGTCAGACGACATCGTCCTGGCTATCCGGGTCGTCAGGCCGACCTCTGTCAGGTCGCGCAGCACTTCTTGTATTTTTTCCCGCTGCCGCAGGGACAGGGATCATTCCGGCCAATCTTTGTGTCGGAATGAACGGGCTGGGTGCCAAAGAGTTCCGGGTTCGTGAGAGCGAGCGGCTGTACCCGTGACTTGCTCGCCAGATATTCTGGTGAAAAACAGTACCAGCCCTTGAGTTCTGCCACGGTGTCAGTGATCGGGCGGTTGTGATACTCGGCAGCAAAACCGCTGGCACTATCGGCGGTACGGTTGACCTGCATGACATGCTCGAAATCGGCATAGGCAGTGTGGTCAGGCGTGATCCAACCACGTTCAAAGACAGCGCGCACCTTGCTGACCATATCTTCGAACCCCAGAGCGCCAACTGATTGCGCCCAGGCCCACCAGACTTCTTCCTCGGTTTTTGCGTCCGCGTCGTCATGAAATTCCGCCAGAAAGTCTCTGACCAGCGGACGTAAAGCGGGTTCTCGCAGCGCGATCAGCGTGATGGCGTCAAACATTTCGCCCCGCAGAAAACTGTCGGCTCTTCGGTTGCGGATGATCTCGAAGATCGGCTCCAGATCTCCGTCGAAAAGCCCAAACATGACGCGGTCCGAGGTTTCGGTGATAGCGTCGCCCAGCAGCGCGTCCAGATAATCCGGTTCGCGCTGAAAAAGCTTGGCCATCGGGCGGTAGGCGCTGGTTTCGCGCCATTCCGCCAGAAGATGGTAGATGAACACGAAGGGGTCATCTTCTGAAAGGTCTTCGATCCGCGCCTTTTGCAGAACGTTGATATGTTCCAGAAACAGCGGCACAATAGCCTCGCGCTGTTCGCGCGCGGCCTCGATCGCCTTGATCGGCAAGGGTCCGCGGCCGGCGAAAATGCGCATTATGTCGTCTGGTGTCATTGCAGGCCTCTTCATATCCGTGCGCCAGTGTGCGTGCCGCGTCGCGCGCTGGCCCACCCAAAACCGCCTCGTTCCAATAGTTTGCTTTTGGCGCGCAGGGATGGTCTATTCAAGGCATTGATTTGTAGCAGGCAAAAATGACCCCCCAAGAATTCATCGCCAAGTGGCGGCATGTAGAACTCAAGGAACGCAGCGCCAGCCAGTCGCATTTCAACGACCTGTGCCGCCTGCTTGGGGTTGATGATCCTGTCACCGCCGATCCCAAGGGCGAATGGTTCACATTCGAGAAGGGCGCATCCAAGACGAGCGGCGGCGAAGGCTGGGCCGATGTCTGGCGCAAGGGTCATTTCGCATGGGAGTACAAGGGGCCGAAGAAAGACCTCGACCGGGCCTTCGCGCAGCTTCTGCAATATGCCATCGCGCTCGAAAACCCGCCGCTCCTGATCACGTCGGACACAGACCGCATCCGCATTCACACCAACTGGACGAACACGGTCCAGCGCGTCTATGACCTCTCGCTTGATGATCTGGCCGATGGATCGAAGCGCGATCTGCTGCGCGCGGCCTTCACCGACCCGGAGAAGCTCCGCCCGACCAAGACCCGCCAGAGCCTGACCGAGGACGCCGCCGCGCATTTCGCGAACCTCGCGCTGCGCCTGCGCGGGCGCGGCCATGATGCCGAGGAGGTCGCCCATTTCGTCAACCGGCTGATCTTCTGCATGTTCGCCGAGGATGTGGGCCTTCTGCCCGACAAGATGTTTGCGCGGATGATCAAGGCCGGGCGCTCGAAGCCCGAAGGCTTCGCCGCGCTCGCCAGCACCCTGTTCGCCGCGATGCAGTCGGGCGGCATGGTCGGGTTTGAGCAGGTCGAATGGTTCAACGGCGGCCTGTTCGACAGTGAAGCCGCCCTGCCGCTGGATTGGTAGGATCTGGACGACCTGATCCGCGCCTCGATGCTGGACTGGTCCGAAATCGACCCCTCGATCCTTGGCACCCTGTTCGAGCGCGGGCTTGACCCCGACAAGCGCAGCCAGCTTGGCGCGCATTACACTGACCGCGACAAGATCATGCAGATCGTCGGGCCGGTGATCGTGGACCCGCTTATGGCGGAATGGGCCGAGGCGAAGGGCAGGATCGAGGCCGCACTCGACCGCGCCCGCAAAGCCAAGGCGAAGGCGACAGCGACCAAGGCAGAGACAGAGGCACGCGCGATCTTCTCGGGCTTCCTCGACCGGCTGGTGGCTTTCCGCGTTCTGGACCCGGCTTGCGGATCGGGCAACTTCCTGTATCTGGCGCTTCTCGCGCTCAAGGATATCGAGCATAGGGTGAACCTAGAGGCCGAGGCGCTGGGTCTGCAACGCGAGCTTCCCCGCGTCGGCCCAGAGGCCGTGCGCGGGATCGAGCTGAACCCCTACGCCGCCGAACTGGCCCGCGTGTCGGTCTGGATCGGGGAAATCCAGTGGATGCGCCGCAACGGGTTCGAGGCCGCGAAGAATCCGATCCTGCGGAAGCTGGGCAGCATCCAGAACCGAGACGCCTTGCTGAACCCGGACGGCACGCGGGCCGACTGGCCCGCCGTGGATGTGGTTGTCGGCAACCCGCCGTTTCTGGGCGGTAAGAAGACCCTCAGTGAGCTCGGGGCGGATTACATGAAATCGCTCCGGACAGCATACAGCGGCAGATTGCCAAATTTCTCGGACCTTGTTTGCTATTGGTTTGCGCAAGCATGGGACCAAATGCAAGATGGGAGGCTAGATCGCGCAGGTTTTGTTGCTACCAATTCTATCCGAAGCGGTGCGAATAGAGAGGCGCTAAGGCCAATAATTGAGAAAGGACGGATATTTCAAGGGTGGAGCGATGAAAGCTGGACAGTTGACGGTGCTGCTGTTCGCGTTTCAATGATCTGCTTTGATAAATTTTTAGGTGGCTCCGCAGTCTTAGACGGACGTAAAGTAAATAGGATATTTTCTGATCTAACAGCCGCTTCATCTGACTTTACTCAGTCTGCCCCTCTGGCAGAGAATAAGTCATGCGCATTCATTGGCGTTCAAAAAAGTGGACCATTTGATGTATCGGGGGACTTGGCGCGGGCTTGGTTGATGTCTCCAGTTAACCCTAATTCGCGCTCGAACTCGGACATTTTGCGACCATACCTAAATGGTGCCTCTATTGTAAGGCGTCCCCAAGACATCTGGATAATAGATTTTGGCTCCGATCGGTCAGAGGCAGAATGCTCGCTATATGAGCTGCCTTTTCAATATGCGAAAGAGCACATATTTCCTAATCGAATGCAGAATAATGAGAAGCTCGCGCGCGAGCTTTGGTGGCAACATTGGAGGCCGCGCCCTGAATTAACTTTAGCTTCGAAGACATTGAGCCGCATTATTCTGACTCCAAGAGTGGCAAAGCACAGAATTTTCGTATGGCGGGAATCAGCCGTGGTCCCGGACAGTCGATTGATTGCGATAGCTCGCGATGATGATTGTTGCTTTGGCATCTTGTCGTCAAATCTTCACGAACGTTGGACTATGGCGACTTGTTCATGGCATGGCGTCGGTAACGATCCGACTTATAATGCCAAAAGTTGTTTCGAGACCTTCCCCTTCCCCGAGGGCCTGACCCCGAACATCCCCGCCGCCGATTATGCCGATGATCCGCGCGCGCAGAAGATCGCCGCCGCCGCCCGCCTGAACGAACTGCGCGAGAACTGGCTCAACCCCGCCGATCTGGTCGAACGCGTCCCCGAGGTCGTCCCCGGCTACCCTGACCGCATCCTTCCCAAGGACGAGGCCGCCGCGAAGGAACTCAAGAAGCGCACCCTGACCAACCTTTACAACGCCCGGCCCGCATGGCTCGACCACGCCCACCGCGCCCTTGATGAGGCCGTCGCCGAAGCCTATGGCTGGGGCGACGACTGGCGCGCGGGCAAACTGACCGACGACGAAATCCTCGCCCGCCTGTTCCGGCTCAATCAGGAGCGGGCGGGGAAAGTGGTGGAAGCATGAGCTCCATCGACGCGCCAGCGAACCCGATTGACCACGTATTCCGCACACAGTTGAAAGCCTTCGTGTCGGGGCTGGAACAGCAGCCTGTTCCCGAAGTTCAAGACCTGCGCGCAGGAACGCTGGCCTTCATCGCCGCTTTCGCGCCCGAGGCGCTCAGCGCAACATCGATCAAACTGCTGGCTGACACGCGCGCGCGCAGCAGAAGCTGGGAGAGTTTTCAGACCGAGCTGTGGTGGCGCATTCCCTTTCTTGATGCGGCCCTTTTCAACCTGCGCCGCGATATCGATGATATGCGGATCGTGATTGAAAATCTGTCACATCGGACCCGGGGCATTCGGACGCATCTTTTTGCGCCACTTGGTCTGGCACTGCCCCGGCTGGATCTGGATCAAACCAATTTCGTGCAGCGCATGGCTGAAAACCTCGACATTGGGCATCTGGGGAATGATCAGGGCTTTTGCATCCTGCTGGCCTCTGACATGCCCTTTTCGCGGAAACGCGCCATTCTTGAGCATTGGTATTCGATCGCCGCAAACGACCACGACAGGGAGCGGGCAGAGCGCGCGCTGTCGGGCCTTCATGTCGAGAACCATACGATCCAGAACGCGTATCTGCTGATCGCGCTTCACCTTGCTGAATGTGCTTTCACATCGCAACGGGATGCACTGCCGCTTTTCTCAATCACTCCGGCAGAGATGATAGACCGCGCCAAAGGGCATCCACTGATGCAGCCGTCGCTATGCCTGTGAATGGTAAGAGGGAGGATTATTGCCGGAGTGACCGACCGTCTGTGGCGTGCCTATGGTCTGCCCTGCGCCAGTGCCCTCGGGTCTGAAATAAGAGGGTCTTCCGGCGAACACAGGGACGTTTTACCGGCAATGTCTGCTATCTTGCCGATGATTCCGACGAATAACGCCGATCAAGGCCACATCTGCGCAGCATGGAGTACGCGAAGAACTGTGATCGTGCTGGCGGTTTCCGCGTAGACAACAATATAATTGGGCCGAACAATCAGTTCCCGAGTGCCCGGTACTCTGCCCGGCCTGCAGAGCTTCGGATGTTCCGCAAGTTGTTCGACCTTGGCGTCAATTTCGTCCAGCAACGCAATTGCTGCAGTGGGATTGGCATCGGCAACATAGTCGAGGATGGTTGAAAGGTCGGCCAGCGCGGGTGCCTTCCAGTCGATATCAAGCACTGGGTTGTCGCTTCAATCGTGCGCGTGTCTCTGCCATCGCTTGTCGATGTGGTGTTGTTGGGCGCGCGTCGGCAAGCGCGTCTTGCACCTTGGCGCGGAACCATGCGTCATAGGCATCTGGATCGCTGGCAAGGCCAGCGGGCAGACCACCTTCTGCACTCACCCGTGTCAGCAGAATGCGAACAGCATCGGACAAAGTCAGCCCGACGCCGGCCAGTGCCTCTGTTGCGTCCTGCTTGAGCTTGTCGTCAACCCGGATATGGACCATCGACGTTTTGGCGGGCATGAGGGTTCTCCTGAGCATCCTTGGCTGCGCATCTCATTTGAGATACATTGCACAGCGCAGCACAGGTTTCAAGGACAGTTCTTTCAAACACGGTGCGATCGTATGTTGCAGCCACTCGCAATTCCAATGATTATATGGTAAGGCGTATCTGCTATAAGTAAGGAACTTTGCTCAATGCAGGAATCGACTGTCACCGTCAAAGGCCAGACCACATTGCCGCGTGATGTCCGCGCGGCCCTCGGTCTCTCGAGCGGGGACCGGGTGCGCTATGTTATCCTCGACGGTGAGGTGCGCATTCTGAAAGCCCGGTCGGTCAAGGAGTTGCGGGGCGTGCTTGCCCGCGCCGAGCAGCGGCCGGTGTCGCTTGACCAGATGGAAGAGGCGATTGGCGCTGCCGCGTCCGAGCGTGCGAAGCCCGGCGCATGATCGCACTCGACACGAATGTGCTGGTGCGGTTCCTTGTGCAGGATGACCCTGAACAGGCACGACTGGCCACCAAACTCATCGATGGCCTGACGGATCAGGACCAGGGCTTTGTCGGCCGTGAGGTTCTTGTGGAACTGGTTTGGGTGCTGGAGCGCGCCTATGGCTACGCGCGAGGTGACATAGCGGCGGCTCTCGATGGGTTGCTGTCGTCAGTGGAGGTGCGGATCGAGGATTCCGATGATGTGGCCACGGCGGTGGATCGCTACCGCAATGATGGCTTTGGCTTTGCCGATCTGATGATCGCAGCCGCGGCCCGGCGCGTCGGTGCCAGCGAGCTTATCACCTTTGATCACAAGGCCGCGCGCTTGCCCAATGTCAGGCTTCTGACTGTGTAAAGCTTGGTGCCAATTCGGGTCGGCCATCCGTTTGTGCCAACTGCCAGTCTGCGGGTTCCAAGCTGGCACTGGCCCTTGCACTACGATCCAGCACTGTCTTGCAAAACCAGCCCCCGCACTATTTCCGCCACCATGTCGCGATCAAACTTTGCGGGCAGTTCGACGAGTTCAATACCTGCCTCTCGCAGTGCCTGCCGCTTGACGGTATCGCTTTTCTGGGCGCGTGCGCGGCTGTCGCGGCTGTTCCCGAAATGGCCTTTGCCCTGATACTCGATCACCAGGGCCACATTCAGATCAGCGTCCAGCAGCACGAAATCCGCGCGTTTTGAGTTGATGCTCATATAGCGCTTATAGCTCTTATTGCGCAGGAACGCCCCGTAGGCGACCTGGCACATCACGCTCCAGCCGGCAGGCAGTTCCGCGCGCAGCATCTTGAAGAGCCGCAATTCCGTCTGGTTCATGAGGGGGCGGCGTTCAAACGGGGGCGCGAAGATGCCCTTGCGCGAGATGAACGCCGCGAGGATCACGACAAAGGCAACCGCGAACGCGATCAGCGCAAATGTGCCGGGTGTCAATTCCATACTCATCTCCCTGCCAGACGTGCCGAGCGCGCCATACGGCTTGCCGCGGCCGACGCGGTCCCTGGACCGCCCCCCGGCCCCCGCGTTGCCCCACCCGCGCCGAGGCCTACGGGCTGTACTGGCCCGGGCCGGCCCATAAGTCCAGCCATGCGGGCGGCGGAGAGGGTGCCGAGGGCGGCCATGGGCCCGCTCATCGCGGAGGTCAGCTGAATATTGCCGGTGATCTGGCGCATGATCACGGGGATCAGGAATATCGCGAAAAATGCCATGATGATCATGGCAAAGAAGGGGATGGTCTGACCGAGGGTTGCGAGATCGCCGGAATTCACATTACTGGCCATCTGGTCACTCATCGAGATGATGACCGAGAATACGGCAGCAATCACGATGGGATAGAAGGCATAGCTGATGATCCCGGTGAGCCAGTTCTGGAAATAGTCTTTCGTGGCATTCAGGAGCGACATGGTGATCATGATCGGCGCGATGCTGACATAGAAGGTGATCATCAGCTTGGCGAAGACGATCATCAGACCGGCGGCAGCGCCCATGGCGGCAAGGATGATGAAGGCGATTGTCGTAAAAAACGCCCCCCCGACCCAGTTCATTGCGCTGCCGATATTGTTTGCGGTGTCGATCAAGTCAGAAATGATTGCATCAAACTGCTGCGCGAAATGACCAGCAGACCCATTGCCAACACCACCCGCCGCACCGACGATCACGCCAGCAAGATGCTCCGACCCACCGACAATGGCATTGGTCACAGAGTTGAACTCGGCCCAATTGCGCGCGAAGATCCCCACGAGGGCCAATTTGACCCCCAGCATGACAGCGGTGCGCAGATCGATCGACTTGACCTGCAGCATCGCATTGAGGGCAACAAACACCACGGCCAGGGTTGCCATCGCCATGCCGATCGTGCCGACAGAGCCGAGCAAGGCCCCGAATGCTGTCTCGCCTGCAGTGGCGAGGAAGCCTTCGACCGATCCGACGATCCAGGAGACAATGCCCATGCTCAGCGGCTTTGTTCACGGCAAATGGCACGAGCACGCGCAACGCGCTGATGATGCATGGAACGATATGACATCTGCGTATCAAACATTTGCTGCTTGTCCATCCCGGCGTAGCTCTCATTGAACTCTGCAATGACCTCTGCCCAATCGGGATGACGCAAGGCGCAGTCGCAATCCTCATTTTCGACGACCGCTTTGGACCACCGCAGATTGTAGATCGCATGTACCATCGCCCGCTCATTCGTCGTCGCGGGGTTCATCTCAATCAGCCAGTCGGGGCGTCCGGGGACGATGCAGCCATTGACCACGCGGTCGGGCTCCGACGCGGTGTAGAGCTGCGGCATCATCAGATCGAGGGCATTGCCCTGCGCCGGCGCGGGCGGCAGCGTGTTCGGGTCGAGATCATTCAAATCAGGCGCGGTCTGCGCGAGAACGGGCATCGCAACAAAGAGCGCAAGGCCGAGGAGGGCGTGTTTCATATCCGGGGGTCCTGTTCATCGGGAAGAGCGGGGAAATAGAATTGGGTGATGCCGCGCGCGCCGTCCTTGCGCCCGGCCTGGACGATCACATCGATCGAATTGGCGATATAGGCGCACATGTTGTCATAGGTCAGCGGCAGGTTGGATTTGAGCGCGGCGATGGCGAGGCGCGAGATCGCAAGCTCCGGGGTTTCGGCATGCAGCGTGGTGATCGAGCCACCATGGCCAGTATTGATGGCTTCCAGAAACGTCATGGCCTCGGCCCCGCGCACCTCGCCCACGATCAACCGATCGGGGCGCATGCGCAGCGAGGATGTGAGCAGCGCATCAGTCGAGCGCAGGGGATTGTCCCGGTCCGACAGAAGCGTGACGGTGTTGGGCTGGGTCGGGATCAGCTCGGCCGCTTCCTCGATGGTGATGATCCGCTCATGCGCGGGCACAAAGGAGATCAGCTTGCGCGCGAGCACGGTCTTGCCGGTCGAGGTGCCGCCCGCGACGATGAGGTTCAGCTTATGGGCAATGCAAAAGCGCGCGGCCGCATCGAGATCGCCACGCGCAACCAACCCCTTCAGCTCCCGCCCCAGCGCCGTGCGCCGGTCGCCCAGCGAGATTTCCTTGCCATGCAGAAACTTCAGCGCAATCGCCTCAAGCGGAATGCTGGAAAAAAACCGCATCGAGATGGAATGCCCATGCTCCACGACAGGCGGCGCCACGACCTGATAGCGCACGGCGCGGCCCTCATAGAGAACCGAGCCCGAAATCACCGGGCGGCTGCGCCCCAGCGTGCTGTTGCCGGTCGAGGCGATATTGCTCGCCAGATCCCCCATTTCGGTCTGCGACAGGGTTTGCGCGCTCAGGCGCATGGCGCTGTCGCCTTGCAACTCGACCCAGACGCGGCCATCGGGGTTGACGCAGAGCTCGACCAGGCTGGGGTCCCTCACAATTGGCCCCAGCCGCTCCATTTCCTGCGCGAAATAGCTGTTTTGCCCTTGGCCCGCCTGGGCGTCCATCAACCCGTCCATCAGAAAACCTCCAGATCGCGGTCGACCATGACTGTGACGCGCCCGCCCTGATTTATGGTGATGATGGGTGGCAGGCTGAGATACTCGCTGAGCACAGAGCCGGTCGCATCACGCAGATCGCCCGAGACGCGGGTTGCGCCATCGCGCGCCATGTCATTCTCGATCTCGCGCGACGCGAGCGCCGGACCCGAGGAGAGAAGCGAGATCAGCGCGGCTGCGCCAAAGCGCTCGCCAAAGCGCCGGTTGACGCGGCCCGACACGCCAGAGCGGCCGATCGCATCGCCGCCATAGGCCGAGATCGTGACAGTTTGATTGTCAGGCAGGATGATGCGCTCCCAGGCGACCATGGCGCGGTATTGCCCAACGCTGACATTGGCGGAATAGCGACCCGTAAGACGGCTCCCGCGCGGGATCAGGATGCGCGTGCCGTCATAGGAATGCACATCCTGCGTGACGACCGCGCGAATGGGCCCCGGAAGGCTCGAATCGATCGCGGTCTCCAGCGAAGCCTGGATCACGCTGCCTTGCGTCACGGTATTGGCGGGATTGACGATGACGCTGGCGCGCTCGACAGGGGCCGGGCGCCCGACGCTGCGCACGAACTCTTCATTGTCATCGAGACGGCTTGCCTCCTGCGCGCTCTCCGCTCCGCCCGATCCCCCGCGCCCGCCAATAGCAAGCATGGGCGAATTGAGACGTGCAAGGCGGGCTTCCTCGGCGGCCGCGCGGCGACGCTCCAACTCTTCGCGCTCCAGATCGCGGGTATCGCCTGCGATCCGGGTGGGTGGTTGCGAGAGTCGCGCCATCTGCAACTCGCTTTCCAGCCGGGTAATTTCGCGGTTGCGTTCCGAGAGCTCGCGATCGAGCCTGCGCGCGGCCTCTTGCGCCTCCCGCTGCGCCTGGTCGGCGGCTGCTTGCATCTCATGTATCTGGGCCTGCAGATCAGACAGCTCGCTTTCCCGTCCGTCATCGGGTGAGGCGGGCGCCTCGCGCAGCGCGGTCAGTTCCGCCTGCATCGCGGCGAGCTGCTCTAACAAGGTGGCCAACTCGCTGGACTCTTGCGGCGCAGTGTCCGCAGCGTGCGGCGATGGAGGAGGCGGTGCGCTCGCCACTTCCATATCGCCAAAGGCCGAGCCGCCGATCTGGAAATCCTGCGCGCTCTGGGTAGCGAGCCGCGTGCTGTCCTTCGGCACATTTAAGGCGACATAGACCGCAGCACCCACCGCTGCAGCGGCCCCCAGAATGCCTAGCATCAGCAGTGGTGAGTTGGCCCGCGCGTTGCGCGGTTTGGAAAAGTCGTCCTCAAGGTTCTTGAGCCGGGCCGAGAGATCAGTGGGATCCGACATCACTTTGCTCCCAGATCGGCAATGGCGGTCTCAAGGTCGCCCAAGCGCAAGACCCAATAGGGGCTGGTGCCGCTCACGCGGATCGTGCCATCGCGCTGGACATGGGAATTGGCAATGCGCTCCATCCCGTCGGAGATCGCAAAGATCGTTGGCAGCTCACCACTTTTGGAGAAGCGGAAATACGTAAATGTGCCATCATCCCAGACCTCTTCGGGCGTAATCGCTGTCATGGCATTGCCACCATAGCGAGTGTTGAATGCGCGCGTCTCGCTTACACGGCCATGGCGTTCGCGCGCCTGATCTGCAGGTACTGTGAAGCGCACGGAATAAAAGGCCGTGTTGCGCGAGGCTGTTGCGACAAAATAGTAGGTCCGCCGGTTGGTAAAGACGGTGATATTGGTGCGTGCGCCCGAGCGTTTGGGCTTGATGACAAAAGCCCGCCCACCGGGCACTGCATCAAAATCAAAGCTCTCGGTGTCACCGGCGACAACCGAGACGATTTCCTCGCCGTGCGGCAGTTCCACTGTGGTGACGCGCTCGAGCATCAGCACAAGGTTATAGACCTGTCCATCGACATAGATGGCATCGCGCACGCGGGCGTCATGGGGGCCCGCGCGTGGGGTGATTTCGGCGGCCAGCGGGCCCGTGAGGAGCAAAAGGCCAAGGGTTGTGGTGGCCGCGAGTTTCATCGGCGCGCGCGTCGGGGTGCCCAGTGTCCGGGGTGTAAATCTCATATCAAAATCCTCACTCGAACCGATCAGAGGTGATGGCGTATTCGCGGACCTTGAAGCCGAAGGGATTGGCCCAGACATGGGCGATCTCGCGGACCTCCGCGGGCTCGAACTCATAGGCCAGCGTCACAGTGAAATTCCCGATCTGGTCGCCCTCATTCGAGCGCAGGCGCTTGCGCAGCCGGATCTGGGCGCGGTTGCCCGACAGGGGCGCGATCGAAATGATCTCGACATCCATGCGGGCAGACCCGTAGCGCTCGGGCGGAAAATTAGGGTTTGCACTGCTCCAAAGGCTGCGCATACTGGCCGCCGCATCACCGGTGGACCGCTGCATGACCGAACGCACGCGCAGATCATTGTCGAGCTGATTAAAAGTCTCGCGGTCGCGCACGTAAGAAAAGATCATGGAATCGGTGACCGCGCGCTCTTCATGCAGCGAGATCGCGCGCACCTCTGCCCAGGGCACGGCGGCACCGGTTGCCGTGTCAAAGGGCACCAGTTGCGGCGCGGGCATCTCGTGCTTGATGGCGACCAGCATCATGCCAAGGCCCATCACGGCACCAAAGCCTGTGGCGCTGAGTGCTATCACCTGCCAGAGCCGCTCGCGGCGCAGCGCGCCAAAGATCAGCTCTTCGGTGACCGTCTCACCGATATCGGGGATTGCTGGCGCGCCGCGCGCAAACCCCCTCATGGCTGCATCCGCAAGGGCGGCATGGTCAGATCGGAAAACGCCTGTTCTTCGGCCTGCTGGGCGGCGGTTGCAACACCCGCCACGCCATCGGCCATGGTCTGGGCGGCCTGCAGTTCCAGCATCTGCAACAGGATGATGCCAATCTCGGCCGTGACCAGCGTGTTGTGATCGACGGATTCCTTGATCCCTTGGGTATTGCCGATCTCGCCCACCATGATCTCGATGCGCCGCACGCTCGTGTTCGAGCGCTCATGCGCGCTTTGTGCCGCCGCAGAGGAAACCACCGCAGCCGAGGCTTGCTGGCCCAGTCGGCGTTCGCCCGTGACGTCGGATTGCGAGAGCTGCTGGACAATGGCAGGTGAGAGGCCTGTGCTGGTCAGCACCCGTTCGACGGAAGCTGCCATATCCCCGCAGCCCCCCGAGAGCGCCCCCATGAGATCGCCTTGCGAAAGGCTGCTGACCGCGCCGGTGAGGCTTTCAAAATCCTGCTGCAACAGGCAATCAAGATCGCCGCCCTTCAGGAGCGACATCGGGTTCTGGCTGGTCAGAATGCCGTAGATGTCCTGCAACTGGGTAAGCTGGTCACCAAGCAGGTTGACCTGTTCCAGCAGTGCGTCGAGCTGGTCGGTCTGAATGCCGAGATCATTGAGCATATGCTGAAGCTGGCGGATCTGGTTGGTCAGGCTTTGGGCATCGAATGTCGGCACGCCTTGGGCGAGAACAGGCGTGGGCGCGAGGGCTGTGAGGGCAAGACCCAGCACCGCTGCCACAGCAAAACGGCTGGTTCGCGCGCGTGCGGTCATGGCTGCTCTCGGACGGGCTGCGATCAGGGATGACATATACGCAGGGCGCATCTCAGAACTCCTCAAGGGTCAAATCAGAAAAACGTTTCTCATCGGCCATCTGGGCGATGACCATCAGCTGCTGCGCACTCAAAGGCCGGGCGCGCGCGGCCTGCATGCGCATCGACAAGACCAGGAGCCGCCCGATCTCGGCGCGGGCATAGGTGTTGAGCGCCTGGGCCTCGGCCCAATCCTTTCCCTGCCCCACTTGTGTAACGATCGAGGCCAGCCGTTCGGCGGCGCGCCGGATATTGGCGTGACCGAGTTCCGCATAGCCGATGGCGGCCATACCGCGCAGGCCGAGTTCCGCATTGGCCATATGCGCGGCCGAGATCGTGCCAAGCGCGTCCTCGCCTCCGATCAGGCGCAAGTATTCATTGTATTTGCGCGGGATCACCTGGACGTAATTCTGCGTCTCGGCGAAGGGTGGCACACCGCCATATTGCTGCACGCGCCCCAGCCCCGCATTATAGGCGGCAAGGGCCAGGATGATGTCGCCTCCCAGCTGATCGAGGCGGCGCGCGAGATAGCGCCCGCCGCCTTGTACCTGCAAGAGCGGGTCTGTGCGGTAGGCCGGGTTGATGCCCAGATCACTGGCTGTGCCGGGCATGATCTGGGTGAGCCCGTAAGCGCCCACATGGGATTCGGCGACCGGATTGAAGCGGCTTTCCTGCCAGATCAGCGCCTGCAAGAGAGCGCGCCATTGCACGGGCGAGAGCCCTGCGCGGGCCACCCCGGGGTGGTGATAGGTGTCGCGGGCACCTTGAATGATGATTTCTTCCACGTTCTGGCGCGCATCGCCAAAGAGCTGCCGCGCAGGCAAGCTGGTCTCGATGTCGGGATAGACCTGGGTCGCGGCACTCTCTACCCCCTGTCCGGCCTCAAGGCTCTGGATCGTAGCACTCATGCTTTGCGCCGAGATCGTGGTGCTCTCGATGATCGCCTCGAGCTGCGCCAGTTGCTGGCGCTTGATCTCCTCGATGCTGGCGCGCTGATCCCCCTTGCCGATCTGCAGCGCCTCATCCTGCAATCGCTCGGCAAGCTGGCGGGCCTGTTCGACTGCCCGGGCCGCGTCAAAGGCCGGCACGCCTTGCGCAAGAGCGGTTGAGGCCGCCCCTGCGCCCAAGCCCGCAATGAGGACAAGATGCGCGAGAGCTGCGCGCGTGGAGGGCCTGTCACGCATCGCGCGCAACCTCACGCGCCCATAGCTCTGGCAGCGGCGTGAACGTGCACCGCGCCGTTCCATCCGCGCGAAAGCACTCCGAGCGCACGGGGGCAGAAGGTGTGGGGGCACATCCTGCGAGAACAGAGGTGAGGATCAGCAAAATCACGGCAGGTTTCATGTCGCCCGTCTCCAGAATTCAGGGGTATTGCGGTAATCTGTGCCGACCACGGCCTCGCCGGATTTGAGGCCACCGAGGACGGCGAGATAATCGCCCAGCGGGGCGAGACCCGCGTCGACGATATGGGCACCCTGATCATCACGGATCAGGCCCAGATGCGAGGCAGGCAGTGCGTTCATCATCACATCGAGCTCTTTGTCGCTGAGCGCGAGAGGGCCGTAATCGCCGGGCTTGGCGCGGGAATTCGGAAGCAGGATCTGTGTCGGCAGGGCCTGAATGATCGTGCTGCCCACGCGCGACTTGTCGAGTTGCGAGGCAAACTGCGTCATCATCACGACGACCGTGTTTTGTTTGCGCGCGGTCACCAGCCAGTCTTCGAGCTTGTTTGCGAAATAGCTGTTGTCGAACGCCTTCCAGGCCTCATCGATCAGCACGATAGTGGGGCGGCGATCCTCGATCTTGCGCTCGATGCGCCGGAAGATGTAGCTCAGCACTGCCATGCGCGCGGTCTCGTTCTCCGCGTCCAGAAGTCCCGTGAGATCGAAGCCAACGACATCACCGTCCAATGAGAACGTATCCTCTAGGGTTGTGCCAAAGACCCAGCCAAAGCGCCCCTGCGGGGTCCATTCCCGCACCCTCTCGGCCAGATCGCCGCCATCATCGACCGAACGGAACTGGCCTGCGAATTCCGTCCAGTTGCGCAACGACGGATCGCTGGCCTCGGCATTGCGCCGCACAATGGCCTGCACCGCATGGGTCTGCTGGGGGGTAAGCTGCGCGCCGCGCGATTCCAGCAAGCTGATCAGTGCATCTGTCAGCCATTCACGCCCTGCGGCATCGGTTTCCACCCAAAGCGGGTTCAGCCCCGTGGCCTCACCTGCCCGGATCGATTGATAACTGCCACCCATGGCGCGCAGGCCCATCTCGAGCCCGTAGCGATAGTCAAAGGCGAAGATGCGCGCGTCGGTACGCCGGGCCTGTGCCATCAGAAACGTCGCCAGCACTGATTTCCCTGAGCCTGAGCGACCCAGAATGATCGTATGCCCGCTGGTGGGTTCAGAGGCGGGGCTGCCCTTCTCATGAAACGAGAAGCGATAAGCCGAGCGCTCAGGCGTCGGGAACATCGTGATCGGCGTGTCCCAGGGCGTGCGGTCGCCCGGTTTGCCCAGTGGCGTGCGGTGGAGGGCCGCCATATCGGCGAAATTCAGATTGGTGATTGTGGCGCGGCGCGCACGGTAGCTGGCATTGCCGGGGCTTTGGGCAAAATAGCTCGCGCGGGCCGAATATGTCTCCATCATCAACTTCACACCGACGGAGGCGGCGATATTGCGTATCTCGGCCGCGATACTGTCGAGTTTTTGCTCACTCTCGGCAAATGTCGCGACACTCATATGGTGATCGCCAAAAATCAGGCGTTCAGAGGCCAGATCATCGGCGGCCTGCACCAGATCGTTTTGCAGTGAGATCGCAGCATCATCGCCTGCGCGCATCATCCGGATCTGGCGCTTGATGCGGTCGCCCATCACGCTCGAGTTCACCGGCGTGAAACTGTGGGTCACGACCATGTCGATGGGGAGCGCCAGATCATCGAACATGGAGCACCAGGTCTGGCTGGGGTAGTTCTTGACCGTAAAGATCTGCCCGATGCGGTCCTCGCCCGAGCCCCCAGAGATCAGGAACTTGTCGCCGCGAAACGTGACGCGCCTGTTGGCGACATCATCGGCGATGGTGGAGGGAAAGCCGCGCGGATAGGTCGGCGCCTCGATCCCGGTATTGAGCGATTCCAGAAACCCCAGCAGCTCGCCCGAAGACGCGGCCAGAAGCCGCGCTTCCATCTCGGTCAGGCTTTGGGTGAGGAACTCCACCACCTCTTTGAGCCGCGCGATCTGGCGGCGGCTCTGATCGCTCCCCTGCCCCGCGCGCGCTTTGCGCAAGAGCGGCAGGCGCTCAAGCACTGTGGGGCGCTTGACCACAGTGATGGTCAGGGTGCGGTCGCGCAAGCCAGCCTCGCGCAGATGCGCTTGCCAGCGCGCGTCCAGCGCCTCGGCAAAACCGCCCGCCTCCATCGGCTTCAGCTCGACTGGCACGTGGGCCGAGACCTTGTGCACATAAAAGGAAAACCCCGCTCCGCTTTGCGCGATGACTGCGGCAATGATCGCCCGGGTCTTGTCGAGGCTGACATCTGGCGCGGTGAAGCTGTTGGCCCCGCTTACCCGGATGCATTGCAAGTATTCGCCACCGCGCGTGAGGATCGTGTGATCATCGACAAGTTTGACGTAAGGCAGATGATGCGCAAGGCGGGCCTCGTCCCCGGCCCAATCGGGCAGGATTTGCGTGGCGGCCGCGCCTGCACTGAGATCACGGGGCATAGGAATCTCCGTTCCAGATTTTGCGGTTCTTTGTGGGCCGCGTGTGTTCCGAGACCACGCGAATGACTTCGACAAAGGCCGGGTCCCATTGGGCAGCCAACCAGAGTGCCGGGTAGGCGGCAGCCGCGAAGGCAAAAGCCCAGAGCGACTGTGACCAGATAAGTGCGAGCACTGACCCAAAAATCCAGGGCACCGCATAGAGGATGGGTAGGCCCAGCATTTGCGGGGGCCGCACGAGACCCAGAAACAAGGTGGAGCGCTCACACATCACCCGCGCCCGTCATGTTTGCCAGATGGAGCTGACGATGGTGGCGGCACTGGCCACAATGGCAATCGCAATCACGACAAACATCGCTTGGCGGAAATCGATGATCCCGAAAAACCACGAAAGACCAATACCGACCACCGCCAGCGTGGCAATCGCGATGCCCAGAGGGCCGGTGATCGTGTCGATGATGCCTTGCAAGAGGCTGGTGACCGGGTTGAGATCGATGGATTGCGCAAGGGCCGGGTTGGCGGCCAGCATCAGGATTGTGACGCCCAAGCTTGTGGCAATGGCCCAGTGTCGGCGGGTCAGTCTCTTGGTCATAGTGTCTCTCCTTGGAGGCGGTCAAAAACAGCCATGACCTTGCGGACATGACCAATGGTCTCGGGGTAAGGGGGAATGCCGTCATGGCGGATCACCGCGCCGGCGCCGGCATTGTAGGCCGCGAGTGCCAGCTCCGGGCTGCCGAACTGCGCCAGTCGCATCAGCAGATAGCGCGCAGAGCCGTCGAGGTTCTGGGCGATGTCATGGGGATCGACGCCAAGGCTACGCGCCGTGTCGGGCATCAGCTGCCCCAGCCCGATCGCGCCTGCATGCGAGAGGGCATTGGGGTTATAGGCGCTCTCGATCTCGATATTGGACTGGAACAGCAGCGCCCATTCGGAGGCACTGAGGCCACCCGAGCGCAAGGCCTCATGGCCTGCATAGCGTGCGGTGGTCTCGGCAATCAGGGTTAGGATTTCGGGGCGCGCGCGCGGTGCAGCCTGTGCAGCTGTCCGATCAGAGTGCGACCTCTCGGGCGTGTTCGGCACAAGTGCGGCCTCGCGCAAGGGCGCGATCAGCTCACCGCCTGAATAATGCTTGGCAAAGCTGCGCGTGGTCTGGGACGGGCCAAAGCTGCCATCGTCTCCAAAGCGCAGGATCAGCCCGTCGCCCGCCAGTGCCGGGGAGGCGAGGGTCAGGGTCAAGATCGCGGGCAAGACCACAGACATGATCTCTGGCCGGATCACAGTCGGGACCGCTGCCCCGGGACAAGCATTTACGCGCAACAAAATTCACACTCCACAACCTGCAGTTCGCAGGGGCAAAGCCGCGCGTGATCCTCCGGCGGGTCCAGACCCCAGCGCCGCGATCGGCACAGCCGCACCCGTGCCGCGCAACGGGATTGCGCGGCCTTGGATCGAGGGGTGTTTCGCGTGCCACGCACCTGAAATCACCCGCCCTCTGGCGACAGATTGTCTGAACAGCCCCTCAAGGATCGCGGGGGCTCATGGTTTAAAACAAAACACCCTCAGGTTGAGTCCCTCGAGGTGCAAGTCGGGCAGCATGCAGACAGGCGAAACCCGCGCTGTCACGGCAGCACTGCAGTCTGATTATCGATGTATTCTAATACCTTATACCCTCTTTTGCACTTGCAGAAAAATCGCTCCTCCGACATAGGCAGGCGGGCATTCGATGCACGCTATAGTCGATGAGGTGATTTCTGCAATCTTCTATTAGTTGTGTTGGCGCGCTGTTTAGACACCCAGTTCTTGAGGGGCAACCCAGAAAATACAACCATGAGACGATTTGTGTTTACCTTGTATTCTGGCCTGTTTCGCAGGGCTTCCGCACCAATGCAGCTGCAGCATTTCGCAGGCTTTGTGGGCCCGCGGGACGCGGCTGTGATGGCGCTTCGCAGGCGCTCTCCGCGCCGGTTTTGCGCCCGCGACTCACCCCCGAATCAGGTCGTCCGCGATGGTTTCGGGCGCGGGCGATTCGCGCCTCGCGTGTGGAGCTGGCCGAGGCGGTCGGTCATCCGGGCGGGTTTTGGACTGGTGATGCTGTGCGCGACCGCCTCCCCGCCCCAGGCTCAGAGCGATGCGGGGTTCTGCCTCCCGCTCTCGCCGCCGCTCTTGCCGAGCGACGCCCGGCTGATGCGGGAATTTGCCGATCTCCTGCGCGACGAGTTCGAACACTACCTCTCGGAAGTCACCCTGTATTTCCGCTGCCTTGATGACGAACGCGACCGTGCCTGGCGCGAGGCCTCCGAGGTCACAGCGCAATATGAAGCGTTTCTCGAGGCGCTGCGCGCCGCACCGCCATGAGGACAGCCCGCACATTCGGCATGGCCACATGCGCCCGGCACTTTCGTCACATTCCCACTCAAGAACAGGAAGACTGATCATGTTCACATCTCGCGCGGCGGCCTTGTTGCTTGCACTCACGGCCACCGCACTCCCTGCATCCAAGGCGCAGGCCTATCCGATCGATTGTGCGATCCTTCTCTGCCTTGCGGGCGGGTTTCCTGCGAGCGCGGAATGCATGGCCGCCAAGGCCACGATGATCCGGCGCATCACACCCTGGCCGGTCACGCCGCCGCTGCAGCTATGGAATTGTCCACTGGGCTTGCCCGCTGGCTTTGTACCTGCCCGGGGCAGTCCGGAAATCCGCCTTGGCCCGGACGGGCTGACCGATGAGGTGCGCGGCTACCGCGATGCGATCGAGATCTATCATATCCGCACATCACCGCCGATGAGCAGTGACGATCCGCCGAACTCATGGCGCGATCACACGCAACGCGGCGTTTATCTGGAAGATGGCAGCCACCGCTGGGTCAGCGCCAGCTTGCGTCATGGGCCCGAATGGCTGGCGGAGTCTGATCGCATCCGGCGCGTGCCGATCCAGGTCTGCGCACGCGAGACCGATAATGGCTGCTGGGAATGGCGCGTCTCCCATTACGAGAACTGGCCCGGTGGCGGCTTCTTGGGCGGGCACGGACCCGTGGTCGCGATCCGTTATGAGGACCACGAAGGCCGCAAGCATACCGAATTCGTGAATTACTGATGCGCCTAGCACGCCAGAGCGTCCCTTCCACGCGCGTCCTATACCTCAACCAGAAAAGGCAACTCAGCATCTAAAAAGTAAAAACCCCCGCAGGAAACCTACGGGGGGAGATACCTGACTTACAACACCAAGATGCCACCCTTGGTAACTTCCATTAAAACCTGAGGTTGAGTAGGCCGATATCCCCCCAGCTGCAAGACCAAAACGCATTTCGTGCGAATGATGGCACATTGCCGGTTTCCTGCTTCTCAAAAGAAGCAAGACCTATGACCACGACCCCCAAGCCGCTCAAACCTTCATCTGCAAGTTTCCGCAGCTATCTCGAGGAGGTTGTGCGCCCACTGCTCACCTCCCATGTCAGCCGGGCGCAAGTCTCGGTCCTGATCGACCTTCTGGGGTTTCTCGAGCAGCAGCGCTATGATTTCTCGGCCGGGCGCGCGTTTCAGACGCGGCCCTTGTCGAACGCCGCATTGGCGGAGAGGTTCAGCGTCACCGTGCGCTCGATCCGGCGCTGGTTGGCCGATCTCGAAGCCCTCGGCCTCATCGCCCGCGAATACCGCAAAAATCCGCATCATCGTTACAAGAACCTGCTGAACCGTGTGCGGCTCAAAGGCTTCTGCAACTGGTTCAAGCGCAAGCTGCAAGCCACCCCGGACAGCCCCTGTCCGCCCAAGAAGAAAGATTTCCAAGATAAATCAATTACCCCTGAAAATATTCAAGATCAGAAGAGCGCCCCGCCATTTCCGGCCTCTGGCACCATCACCTATGACACCTTCTGGGCCGATCTGGCCCGCAACCACCTCCCCAGCGGGAGATCGCGGCCCTGCATGAACCGCATTGCCGAGAAATTCCGCAGCAATCTCGCCCGCTATGCAGTCAGTTTTGATCATCCATCCGTCAAAAGCCGATGGGTGAATTTCTGCAAGGCCGCGCGGCCGGTAGCGTGAGAGGTATGGGCAGGTAACGCGGGGCGCCTCAGTTCGCGGTCGTGAATAGCGCGCGCTTACGCAAGCTGGCCAGGGGCCGCATGGCGCTCGCATCCGCCTTCCTCAAGCGGAATGCTGGCTGTCGTGCAGCCCATTTCAGCCAGGAAACTCACAAGACCGACAATCGTCTTGAACTCGCGGGTCTTGAGAATGCTGCGACTGGTCACGAGCCGCATGGAATGGCGACCGTCCTCCGTCACAGCGCGCGCCATCCAGACGCCGTACCATGTGTTGTGTCGCTTCTCGGCGGTTTGGGTGCAGACCACCTCCAGTAAATATCCATTCGCCAGAAAACCACGCAGCAGTTCCTCGGTTACCACATTGGGCTGGTCATCGCACGCCTCTATCATCTCGGACCCTTTCATGCTCCGTACACAACGTTTCTGCGACGGGCCTTAGAGTCCGATTCAAAATGGATTGAACGATTTCAGCCTCTTGCAAGTAGGCGCGCCATGCGCCGGATATGGGCGATGAGCAACCACGCCTCTGCGCTCTCGATGGATTTCTCCCAATCATGTGCTAGGCGACGGCAACGACCGAGCCAGGCGAAGGTGCGCTCGACCACCCATCTGCGTGGCGGCACCTCGAAGCCCTTGGCGGTGTCGGAGCGCTTGACGATCTGCAGTGTCCAGCGCCCGAGATCGACAAGGACGCCGCGCAGTTTTGGTCCGGCACAACCGCCATCCGCGAACATATGGCGCAGTTTCGGGGCCTCGCGGCGAAGCTTGGCGAAGACCCCGGGCGCACCTTCACGATCCTGAATGTTGGCCGTGTGGACTTTGCACGCGATCAGGTTTCCGCAGGTATCGGTGATGATGTGACGCTTTCGACCCTTGATCCGCTTGCCCGCGTCATAGGCTGCCGGAAAATGAAGTATTTTCAGAGGTTTTAACACTCTGACTGTCGATCACACCCGCTGTTGGCTGCACGTCCCGTCCTGCCACCAGGCGCGCCGCCAAAACCAGGTGGCGGTTGATCTCGGCAAGCAAGCCATCGTCGCGCCAGCGGTAGAAATAGTAGCGCACAGTTGAGACTGGCGGAAAATCCTTCGGCAGGAGTGACCATGCGCATCCCGAAGCCGGGATATACTGGATCGCGTTCCATACCTGGCGCAACTTCACCTGTCGCGGCCGACCAAGGCGATTGCGGGTGGGCAGCAGCGGGCGAACCACCAACCATTCTTCTGGCGTCAAATCACTTGGATAGCGCTTCGCCTTGCGCGTATGCTGCGGGCGAGTGAGTTCGGTCTAGGCCATCTTGATCTCTGTTCAGCTTTGCAACCGAACAGAATCACAACCTACTGAATTCACTCAACTCATTCCGATCAGCCTCTTAGGGCATCTCGCAGGGCGTAACAACACGAATGATAGCGATTGTTCATGATGGCGGCTTATATGTGGTCTTGCGGACCCGGTGAGACGGTCGTCTGCATGGTATGCTATGGCGCAATCTTGAGGTCACATGGCGGTCGAGCGTCACGGTCGCACTCAGACATTGCGCTCGCTATCAAATGCCTGCGCGTCTGGCATCTTTGCGATCCAACAGCTATGGGTGACGCAAACATATAGCGTCTTTGCCATGATTTGGGCCCCTCTGACACAAGCCGAGACTCCTTGTCATTGGTGTCGGGATCAAAGCTACCTAGTTTGTGACCATCAGCTCGCAGCCCCAAAAGCTCAATCTATCCTGTCCAAGTTCTGCTTGCGCTGCGCTTGAGGATCAAATAGCTGGATTAAAAAGTGCGCATCTCTGTTGCTGATGCATATATTTTGCGCACAAAGCCAACACTCCCCCGTAGGGCGACGACGCAAATGAACAACATCGACGAAAAGCTGCAACCTATCTTTGCCGAAGTCATGCGACGAAATGCCGGCGAGCCGGAATTTCACCAAGCCGTCCATGAGGTGATGGAAAGTCTTGGGCGCGTCGTAGCGAAGCACCCTAATTATCTTGAGCAAGCTCTCATCGAGCGCATCTGCGAACCCGAGCGCCAGATCATCTTCCGAATTCCATGGGTAGACGATCATGGCAATGTTCAAATCAATCGCGGGTTTCGCGTCCAATTCAACTCGGCCCTCGGCCCCTATAAGGGTGGGATGCGATTCCACCCGTCGGTCAACTTGGGGATCATCAAATTCCTGGGCTTCGAACAAATCTTCAAAAATGCGCTAACCGGGTTGCCAATCGGTGGCGGTAAAGGCGGTACGGATTTCGATCCCAAGGACAAATCCGATGGCGAAATCATGCGCTTCTGCCAATCGCTCATGATCGAACTGCACCGTCATCTGGGTGAGCAGACCGATGTTCCGGCCGGCGATATCGGTGTGGGCGGGCGCGAGATCGGGTACATGTTCGGGCAGTACAAGCGCCTGACAAACCGTTATGAATCAGGGGTATTTACCGGTAAAGCTATTGCCTACGGTGGATCACGCGCCAGGACCGAGGCAACGGGTTTCGGCAATACCTATTTCACCAAGGCGATGCTTGAAACGCGCCAGACTGATTTCGACGGTAAGCGCGTGGTTGTTTCTGGTGCAGGAAATGTTGCCATCCATACCATCGAAAAGGTGCAAAGCTTTGGAGGCATGGTCATCGCTTGTTCGGATTCCAGCGGCTACATTACAGATGAAGCCGGGATTGACCTTGCCCTGCTACAAGAGGTCAAGACAGTTCGCCGCAAGCGCATTTCAGAATATGCAAGGTTGCGTGGGGACGGGGTCCACTTTGTACCTGCTGGAAAAGGATCTGTCTGGGACCTGCCTTGTGACGTGGCGATGCCGTCTGCCACTCAGAACGAGCTTACGGGCAAAGATGCGAAGGCATTGGTTAAAAACGGCGTGATGGCGGTCAGCGAAGGCGCGAACATGCCCTGCACTCCTGAGGCAATCCGCATCCTGCGAGAGGCCGGCATTATGTTCGGGCCCGGTAAGGCCGCGAATGCGGGGGGTGTCGCAACCTCAGCATTGGAAATGCAGCAAAACGCAAGCCGTGATCGCTGGAGCTTTGAACAGACCGAACAGCGATTGGCACAGATCATGAAGAGCATCCACGATCGATGTGCTGAAACCGCCGATGAATATGGCGCTCCAGGAGACTACGTTTTGGGAGCAAACATCGCAGGTTTCGTACGAGTTGCCGAAGCGATGCGCATGCTTGGGGTGATCTGAGCCGAATCTGACGGATTACTGAAAGACGAGGGCGATCTCTTTCTTACTGAGCAGTTTCCACTGACCGGGGGCAAAGTCGTCGGGCAAACAGAGATCGCCCAAACGTTCGCGCTGCAGCTCTTCGACGAAGTTCCCCGCGGCTGCAAACATGCGGCGGACCTGATGGTATCGACCTTCGGTCACTGTAATCAAGGCGTCTGTTTCCGAGATTTCTTCTAGCACCGCCGGGGCCAGTGGTGTGCCTTCGCCCTTGAGAGTAAGTGTGCCCGATGCGAACAGCGCGATTTCTGTCCCGCTGAGTGGACGGGCCAGTCTTGCGCGGTAGATTTTTCTGACTTGGCTTCTAGGGCTGCTGATACGGTGCAGCAGGGTACCGTCATCGGTTAGCAGTAAAAGGCCCGACGTTTGTTTGTCCAAGCGTCCAATGGTTGAAATTGCGGGCGTCCGGCGCCGCCAGCGCGTCGGCAATATGTCATAGATAAGCGCGCCAGCCTCCTTATGCGAACAGGTCATGCCCACAGGCTTATTCATCATAATGACCATTCCGGAAAGCGGGTCAAGGGGCCTGCCCTCGACCATTAAGCGACGCGGCAAATCAGCACTGAATGGGATACGCACGGTAGCGTCAAGAACCTCGCCCTGATCAAAGATAATTCTACCAGATCGTGCCAGCTGCACGATCTGCTTGCGTGTGCCATAGCCCATCGAAGACAGAAGTTTGTCGACACGAATGGTGCACGCGTTGGACATTTTCAATTTTCCTTGTTCATCATAGCCTTCTGCGGAGAGGCCTGCATCTTCACCGCGGTGAATGGCAGAGGGCCGGTCAAAATCCGGCCCACTCGAAGTTGTTATGAGACTGATGTGACCGTCAACGTTCTGCGCTGTGCCGCGCGGGTGTCCCAATGGAACGATGAGCCCTCGGTCAAGCCAAGAAGCGCCACGCCGATCGGCGTCATGATGGAAACCTTGCCTTGCGCGATATCTGCGTCTTCCGGATAGACCAGCATCACAGTTCTTTCCTGCCCAGAGGATTCATCTCGGTACGTGACCATATTTCCGATTTTGACCACATTTGCCGGCATTTCCGCCGCAGGCAGAACCTTTGCTCGACCTAGCTCTTCTAACAAACGGTTGGCCAAGTCGGCATTGCGCACCAACGCGCCTTCTGCCAACGCTTCCAGGTGGGCTAGATCATCCGCATCAATGATTATTTTCGGATTGCGTAACCGACGATTCTGCGGGTTGGTAAGCTTTTGCGGTGCCATGGTGGCCGCTCCTTATGAGAAGAAATGCTGATGCGCGGGATGAAGGAAGGCCCTTTGGCTTGGGCCATGTCTGTCCGGAGATGTCAGATTGCTTGGATCACGTGCGAAACCGTGATGGTTCGAACAGACCCGTTTTCGCACAGCAAAGGCGCTCGTTGGCCGGCCTGCATCCCAATGAGTGTTACGCCCAAGATCGAATACGCAGGTATGACCCCCGTACCGTGCCCCCATCGAGCTTGATGAACGAGTAGGCCGTCCTGGTCTGAACCTTGGTCAATAGCGTATCGGAATTGGCGGCCAATAGTTACCATTTCCTCTGAGTCGAGTTTTTTGACTGGTTTCAGTCTCATCAACTTGTGCCTTATAACATATGAAAGCAAGAGCGAGCCGGGTTGGAGTGACCCACCGCAATACGCCTGATATTCGTTAAGCCTGTGGTAATCAGTTTCTGGAATCGGCAAGCGTTCGCGTGGCCCTCTGCGACCGTTAGGCAGACTCACAATATTGGAATACCAGTGTTCGTGGGTGTTAGACATGTAGTCACCTTGGTAACCGCGGCCGCGTGCTCGTCATCGAAACTTGAGGAGGCCCCGGGGGTGCAGCAGGCGCAAACGCGTCTATACCGCCCGGGGAAACGGGCGGTTAAGCAGAAGAAAACGATGCTGGTCTACATGCTTCAACATGTTTCTAGAGGTAGGTTGTCAAATCGGTTATGTCAATCGGATTGATTTCGGCGCCGACCTGTCGGCGGCCCGACAGATGCCGTGCATCGACATTCTTCATGCTTTCTGGCAGATCAGTGGCGCTGGCGCGCAAACTACTCGTCACCTTGTGGAAGTATGTGACCAGCGGCGTGGTGATCGATGGAGCTGTTGTGACCAAGGCCTGACACTGAGCACATCACCACAGATCAACCCAATCCTCCGGGCCTGAGCAGCCCTGACGGATCCAGACGAACGGACCGAAGTCCCCTATGGCTTCAATCGCCGTTCAAAAGAATGGTTCCGTTCTCCTGAGCCCACCCCTGAATGCGGGATTATGGTGCAGCCGTCCTGAGCGGCGACCGGATATGAGGTGGTACAGGTGAGGCTTGGCCTGCCGGTACTGGGAATGGGCGCAACTGGACACCGTCATCAAAGTGAGAAAGGCTGCAAATGCTGTCACTCAACACTTGACGCTAAGCTCATCATATGAAGGGGGCTCAGAGCCAGGCCATAGGCCGTTCGCGCGGTGACATAACGACCAAAATCCTGGCCCTGACCGACGCGCTTGGTAACCTTGTCGATTTCCGCCTGCTGCCGGGGCAAGCGCACGATCTACGAGGAGTGCCGGCATTGATCGACGACCTCGCTGCAGATCACCTGCTCGCTGATTGCGCCTTCGATGCCGATTGGCTGCGAACCACGCTGGCCAAACGGAGCATCACCCCGGTCATTCCACCAAAATCCAACCGACGCTTTCCTGCAGAGTTCGACAAGAAAACATACAAATGGCGGCATCTGATTGAAAACTATTTCGGAAGACTCAAGGAAAACAGAGGTATCGCTATGCGCTCGTGCAAGACCGACCAGAGCTTCAAGGCGTTCATCTCACTGGCAGAATCGATCATTCAACTCAGATGAACGCCAACAGCCCCTAAAATCTGCTCTGATCTTGCAAAATAGCCTTGCTCGATTGTCGCCAAAAAGGACACATGGCCCGTTGCGAATGTCTGACGGCGGGAAGATATCGACCACGCTGATGCGCACGGCCATCGTCGCGTGATTTCGCACAGAGAGCAGTGACTTTATAAGGGCTTTTTCCCTGAACTGATGGAGGCGACCATGCTTGTTCGAAATCTACTGGCACAGATGACTGCAACCCCCTCAGCTCAAGGCTGGGCGCAGCCCGTCGGTGGTTTGCGGACGGCGAGTCCGCCCTAGATATCGCTCGAACCCTAGACCAGTGGTCTCAATCTCAGCCGCTCGGCCTGCGATGATATCTGCCAGAATCCTCGCCGAGCCGGCTGCCATTGTCCATCCAAGCGTGCCGTGGCCGGTGTTCATGAATAGGTTAGGCACTGGCGAGCGCCCCACGACAGGCGTTCCATCCGGGGTCATCGGGCGAAGGCCGGTCCAGAACTCGGCATTTTCTGCATCACCGGCGCCACCAAACAAGTCTTGGACAGAATGCAGTAATGTGTGTTTCCTCTTATTGTTTAGGGTCAGATCGAACCCTGCAAGCTCAGCCATGCCGCCAACACGGATGCGCCTATCCAGCCGGGTGATGGCGATCTTGTAGGTTTCATCCATAACCGTTGAAACGGGCGCGCGCGCCTCGTCAACGATGGGCAGCGTGACAGAATAACCCTTCACCGGATAGACAGGTAGGTGGATACCCAACGGCGCAACCAGTGCGGGTGAGTAGCTGCCGAGAGCAAGCACAAATGCATCCGCAGTGATCCTGCCTTGCGTCGTGCTGACCGAGGCCACACGACCTTCGACCACGTTCAGCTGCGTAATCTTCGTATCATGTCGGAAAATGACACCTTGTTCGGAGGCCAGTCTTGCAAGTACCTGGGTGAATTTGAAGCAATCACCGGTTTCGTCACCGGGCAGGCGCAAACCGCCCACTATCCGGTCCTGTGATCCGCGCAGGCCCGGCTCAGCGGCAAGGCAACCCATCACATCGAGGAGTTCGAAAGCGACGCCCCCTGCGCGCAGCACCTCGATATCCTTGCCAGCGGCATCGAGCTGTTTCTGGGTTCGGAACAGCTGCAGCGTGCCCTGCTGCCGCTCGTCAAAGCAGATCCCGGTCAAAGTTCGCAGCTCGGTCAGGCAGTCTCGGGAGTATTCAGCCAGCCGTACCATACGCGCTTTGTTCACAGCATAAGCTGCGCTGGAGCAGTTGCTGAGCATTTGTGTCATCCATCGCAACTTTGCCATGTCCATCCTCGGCTGGATGATCAGGGGCGCGTGTTTCATGAACATCCATTTAAGCGCCTTCAGGGGGATGCCGGGCGCAGCCCAGGGCGAAGAGTATCCGGGACTGATTTCGCCGGCATTGGCGAAAGACGTTTCCATCGCAACGCTCGGCTGACGGTCAATCACTTCGACCTCAAATCCGGCCTGCGCCAGATACCATGCCGAGGTTACTCCGATGACGCCTGAACCCAAAACCGCGATCTTCATTTTTTCATCCTAATTTGGCCAAGAACCTATTGAAGAATTTTACATCGGCAGGAAGAGAATGTTCCTGCTATTGCGTTACGCGCATGCACGGCCTTTCGAAGAAAATGCTGCATGCAGGAGGCATTGTTGCAGAACTCACGCCTGAGGCGTGACTTCCCCTTTCCCCTTTGAACTCAGGCGACGCGGACGATCTCAGCCGTTCCAAGGGCCGAGAAGCGGTTCATCAGGGCTATGCGGATATGGATTTCGGTAGTCTGGCGGTCTGGGTCTCTTGCGGCAATGCATTCTCCGAAAGCTTTGAGATCGAGCCGGAGAAGCGCCACCGGTTCAAGCGAACCGGCGAGGGCATCTTCGCCTCGATACGGCTGCGGGCGTTATATCCGGTCCAGCGCTTCCAGAACGCCCTACCATAGTGCCGGGGGCACGCAGTGTTTCGTTTCGGGCGATGGCGGCCGGGCAGTTCGCTTTCCACGGACGCCCATTCCTGCGGATAGGTATTATCGGAGTGGCCTGCCGGTCGAGGATGGCGGTGTGGCAACGGCGCGTGTCATAGGCACCGTCAGCGGTCACCGTGCCGATTTCTTCACCCTGAGGGATCTGCTCCAGCAGTTCCGGTAGAATGGGGCTGTCACCGTCGCTGCTGGGTGTGAACTCGACAGCCCGGATGTCCGAAGTCGCCGTGTCCATGGCCAGATGCACCTTGCGCCACTGGCGTCGGCCCTGAACGCCGTGCTTGCGGGCCTGCCATTCGCCATCGCCCAGGAACTTGATGCCAGTGCTGTCAACCAGCAGGTTCAGCGGACCATCGGCGCGCCGGTAGGGGATCTGGACCGACAGCGTTTTCTGCCGCCGACACAGTGTCGTATAGTCCGGCACAGCCCAATACAGATTCGCTAATTTCATCAGGCTTGCCACCATCCCAGTCGTTTGCCGCAACGGCAGCTTGAAGAGAACCTTGATGGTCAGGCAGAACTGGATCGCCACGTCGGAGAACACAGCAGGCCTTCCAGGGCTGCCGTCAGGCGGCGCGTGCCAGGTCATATCCCTGTCCAACCAGATCAGCAGTGACCCGCGCTTGCGTAGCTAAGCCGTGTAGCTGGACCAGTTCGTGGTGCGGTAGCGGGCGGGTGATGGCTTGCTCATGGTACCCGTCTAACCGCATGGATTCGCGATGTGAATCCTCAACCGTCAGAGTTCTGCAACAACGCCCACCCCCCTCCTCCGAAGCGTTGTTCCGCACTTGCGAATATCGCTCGGACTGGCCGAGCAAAGGTTATGCCACGAAGGTCGACGCCTAAGCCTGGATGAAATCCTTCGTCAGCTGGTATAATGGCGCGCATCTGCACAGCGCGATGCACTTCGACACGTCAGATGCGCGTCATGCTGGTCATGATCGTGCTATGCTGGCAAACCGTGCCATCCTCTATGCAAATGCACGGGCACAATACCCGGAACGCGAGTCCGGCAAAACCCGCAACTGGCAACCCACCGGACCCGTCTGGCTCAACCCTGAAACCGAAGCCCGCGCCCTTGAAATCAGAGACACCGCATGAAATCGGCGGACAACTTGTTTGACAAACACCGTCAAGTTGCTGCTCAAACTGCCGCTCACGCAAGCATTGCGGCTGGCGGGGCTGGATTGGCTCGTGCCAGACTGATCGAGCTTATGCCGCAGGCAGAAGAGCCTGCAGCTGGACAGCATCGGCTTCAATTCCCTCGGTTAAAGGGAAAGGGTAAACCACGCTTTTCGACGCCTTTCTAAAACAACGCTCTGAAAAACAACCATAATTCGTCTCGCTACGCGTTTGCACGGAGTATTTTCACTATGGGCTTGAAAGCCTGTCGGCGAACTGTCATATAATTAAGCATGATTACGTTCAGCTTCTCCAAGAGGTTCCTGCATTATTCAGGAAGCCTACTGAACCGCCGGTAACCCCAGGCGGCTCAAGCCTATTGGCTTTTAAGTCCTGGGGATATTTCTCAAACGCATCAAACGAAAACACCAAAGCAGTTAGAAACTGCATTTGGCGTTTATTGATGTCGTGACATCAGTGGCTTCAAGATTGGAAAGTATATGTCAGTGCACAATGAAGGTTGTGTCAGGAACACTTCTGACAACATTTCGACCAAGAGTGATGGCGGTGGCGGGCTGCGACAGTTGCTGCGGACGTGCATTAGACGACGGCAGCAACGGAAGATGATGGCCTCGCTTTCGGCTCTGGATGATCGAACCCTTCGGAGTATCGGTCTTCACAGGAATGAAATAGAGTGCGTTATAGATCGTTTTACGGATGCTGAATTGCGCATGCAGATTTTCGCAGCCAAAAAATAGATTCTGTTGTGTCGTCCCGTGAAATAGCCAGTTCCGCAGATCTTTGCGACGTATTGGGAAGCTCTCAACGCATGCATAGCTGAATTGGTTAGAGAAAAAAGCGAAATCGTACGCCATTTTTTCCTCTTTACGAAAACATGCGCCCACAACAATCGATGAACCGAAAGGCTTGAAAATGAAACCTGCATCAACACCACAAGTGCGTTTACCAAAAATTCTCCTGGATAAAACTGTAGCAAGCCGCCTCGAAGCAATGACGTCTACTTTGATGAGGCGATCCCCTGAATTGGCGGAGCGGTTAACAGAAGAAATAGCGCGCGCGAAGCTTATCGCTCCAGAGAAGCTCCGCGAGAATGTCGTAACAATTGGTAGTGAGGTCACCTATCGTGATATGGCCACTGATCGAGTTCGTACGGTAACATTAGTCTTTCCCGAAGACGCTGATATGGAACAAAATCGAATATCAGTTCTAACGCCTGCAGGCTTAGCGCTCTTGGGGTTTAGTGAGGGAGCAGTAATCCAATGGCACATGAGAGCGCATGAACCACGCGAATTGGAAATTATAAAAGTTTCTCTTGCGTAGTCCCGTTAAATCATAACACGAAAAACTAATGCCCAATCGAATGAAGAAAATCGCTATTTTTTTGCAACTCTAATAATATATAAATTCAAATTTTAGGTGATAACAATGATTGCCTATGAGCATGGAAAAGTTTTCTTGGTTGGTTTGGTGACAAAATGGCGACAGTGATAAAAGAAAATCGTTTTTGGGTTAGTAGGTTTGACTTCGCATCAAGCATTGCCTATCATTTAGACATGATGATATTCGCTCCTCTGACAAGGTTCCGGATTTACTCCGGTTCGCTTCTGACGCGCTTTTGGCCCCGGGCATAAGCGGTCATTTTTGGCCAGCTTCCCCGGGGACAATCTGCTCAGAGCTAAAGTCAGATGAACGGGCAGACTTGCTCGTCGAGGAGTTATCATGCGTCGATATTTTGATGCTCTGCACCCGAATAGTGGGAGCGGTTTTTTAGAGAATGACCAGTGCGCACAGCAACGGGGGATAGGCAGTATAGCCGACCTTCGCCCCATCCGCGCGGTACTAACATCTCGCGACTATTGGTGTCTGCAAGAGCATCGTCGTCGATGCGAAGACATCGACGCCGCCATGTTCATGCGTCTTGCCAGACTAATTCGGGCCAAGATGGAGGATGCAACGGTTCTAAGCTGCGACGAGATAACACCTGACACTGTGACTGGATCAGCTCGGGTCACCTATCTTCTCGACCAGAATCGACCAAAGACGCGCAGGCTCTACCATTGGGGTTATCCTGATCGTGCGCGCAATCGCCTGCCTGTATGCACCTTTCTCGGGATTACATTGATCGGGATGTCGGCTGGGCAACGGGCGAAACTCATCAACGCCAATGGAATAGCGGGTGAATTGCAAGTTCTCGCTGTCCATTCGCAAGTATCACCAGAAGCGCATACCTGCGACTGGCTAACCTGATACGACGCTGTCCCAATTTATCCGGAGGCTCCCATGTCACGTTCCCTTCGCCGCGAGCGCGTGGTTATTGATGCAACCCTTATAGAGCGCCTGGACTCGCTTGCTGGTGTTGCTGTCGCACGATTTCCAGGTGTGGCCTATCCACTGGTCAACAAACTGACATCAGCCAAGCTGGTTTCACCCGCGCGTATGCCTGCAGACGTCGTCACCATCGGTAGCGAGTTGAGTTACCGTGACATGGTCACTGGACGCGACCAGCAGGTCACCCTCACCTGGCCGGAGCGCGCCGATATAGATCGCGGTATTGTGTCGGTCCTGACGCCAATTGGCGTGGCACTTCTGGGTCTCTCGGTGGGCAATGCGTGCCGCTGGACGACCAGATCTGGTGAGGCCCGCACATTGACTGTGCTCGAAATAGTGCCTGAAAGCATCACTAGGGCGAAGGCTTTAGCCGCAATTTACGCATCAACCCCGTCAACCGTATTAGCTGCAGTTAAGAAGGAAATAATCAATGCACCGCCGATTCATCCCTGCTGTTTGTCAGAGATGTGACGAGCCTGTGCCGCGTGCTGCGGCGTGGCGGTGTCCATCCTGCAGAACCGAGTTCATTGCAGCTAATCAGTTTGAGCTGCCAAACACTCTGAAAATCGATCCGGCAACACGCGAGAAGTCCAAATTGTAACGTCGCAGAACCAAAAGAGGCTATCATGACTTTGTTGAAGCGGTTGATCGCGCCCATCTTGTTTCTCACTGTACTCGCGTTCGTCGTGACCTTCCAACCGCATGTGACCGCACGCATTGGCGTCGCCCCATGGGGCGAGCAAGGAAGAAATATTCTCACGATTGCAGCCTACTTAGGCATGGCATGGCTTCTCAGCAGGGTCGCAGACTTGATTCTGTCCAGAGTGCGGCCGCGGAGTCGACCAGTGCCAAAGCTTTTACGTGAGCTCATCTCGGGATCTCTGTTTCTAGTCGCTACGCTTTCAGGTGTGATGCTTTTGATGGGTCACAGTTCAGGTAGCGCACTTGCAAGCTCTGGTATCGTACTGGCGTTACTAGGCTTCGCGGTCCGAAATATCGTGGCTGATATACTATCGGGAATTGCGCTTGGTCTCGAGGCCCCTTTCCGCATCGCGGATTGGGTCCATATCGAAGGATTGGCCCGTGGTCGGGTTGTAGAGATTGGGTGGCGAACAACGCGCCTGCTAACTCGGGATTCAACCTATGTGATCTTGCCCAACAGTCAAATCTCGCGCCAACGCATCGTCAACTACAGTGCTCCACGTTCCGATTTTCGGGCCCAAATGGAGATTACGCTCGATCATGCTGTTCCCGCCCGCAAAGGTGTTGAAATACTGCAGGCGGCGTTGGCGCGCGCGCACGTGATCAAGCAAGTACCCGCTCCTGACGTTCGCATTCAGGCAATTGAGGTTGACGGAATTCATTATGCGATGCGCTATTGGCTTGAGAGATTTGATCATGAAATCGACGCACGTGATGCAATATGGCATGAAGTCGATATGGCGCTACGCCGGACAAGTACTTCGCCTCCAGTTCAGCGCATTAGAATTCTTGATAATCGCATCGCGGATAGCGCCCGCCAAGAAGAGGGCACATTTGTGCGACACGCTGACCCGGCCATTAGCTCGGTTAGAAGCCATGACAAAATGAAGCCCAGCTGCGCGAAGCAGTAATCGACCAATGCAAGGCTCGTGACCGGAATTTAGCTTGTCATCTGCAGCAGCTTATCCCGACGTATGACAGGTCGCATGAATTTCACCGACGAAGGAGGTCGATGATGCCCGAAATCGATGGACAGAACCGGAAGAGGAGACCTTAGCCAATAACTTGGCTATGGGCCACTTCCGGAGTTTAAAACTGTAACAAAAACTGGAACGGGAGTATACCATGATAAGGCGAATTCGGTACAGGCGCATGATCGCTAAATGGCATTGGCCAAGCTCAAGAACGGAAGCAATAATTATGATCGTTCTATTATTTTCGGCACTCGTGCTGGCCTTCCCAATGGGTTAAGCTGAGCGCTAGAATGTATCTAGAATGAATGGGCGTTTCCTCGGAAAAGTGGAATCTGTGGAAACGTACCCATGGTACAACTCAGCTGATGCCTTCGAACTGGCTGGATTAATAAGTAATCATCGACTAGAGAGAATACTCATATTCCACCCATAGCAAGCATGTTCAGCTCAACTTTGACATATTGGTGGCAACGATTAGGTCATCGCTGTTTGGTGTGATGAGGCATGGCAAAACAGTTTCCACCACAACGGGTGGGATGAGTAACCATGCACCGTTGGATTATACTCTGCCACATCGGCGCGGCCTTTCTACTAACCGAAAAATTCGGTACATTCCTTATCCACTTAATACCTAAGTCAGGCAGCGTATCAGACATTAAATGCTTCAACAGTTTTCTAACTGGCGTGTAGCATATAATCTGCGTGGAGATATGTCACATTTGGCGCCAATCAAGTCGCTAGTTCGACGTGCCGAACTTAAATTGTATCTTATTGTTGCAATTTACGGAGATTGTTTTGGTTGTAAATTCCAGTTCCGTAATTAAGGAATTTCTAAAAGCCTCCAAGTAGATTGCAAAGTACTATGGCCTTCCTGAAATAAACAAGTATAGTAGAGAGGCTGTTCATTAAGGCCAGTAGTAGAAAGGAAACAAGCTATGGCTAAGGGTATGACAAAACGACGGCGAGACGAAAAAAAGCCGAAAAAAGTAGTAGAAAAAGTGATCGCAGCCAAACCAAGCATGAAGAACACCGTTGTCGTGAAGGAATTGAAAATAAAGCCTAAATAATTTATCAACTCGGCGGCATCTCCGGGCTGACTATTCAGAAAACAACCCACCCGGAGATGCCTCCGTCTTTTCTCAGAAGGTTTTGTGCAAGTAATTTGATTCTCGACCTCCGAAATAGTCGGGGTCGTTTGCGTAGCCTGAAACCCGGGAAAAGAGGAAGTCACGGGTAGCGCCGCAGGTGAGCGCGAGTCCGACATCAGTGTTGGGCGTCATACCTGCGGAAAAACCATCGTCTGAGAGTGCCTCATCTGGGATAGTCTCCCACTCGTCTGAGTCTTTTCTAATTCTCCCCGTGATTTTCTAAGCCTTCGACTGAGAAGTAGCCTGATAAAGTGTGTAATAAAATATACGGCCGGTTGAAATAGCGCACGTGAACATTCGTCAGTATAGTCTTGATGTATGTCTAATCTACAGGTCGAAGTTGTCATCTCAGTAGCCGACAATCTGCGCCGTGTATTGCAGGGTGCCACGAAATGTGATCGGATCAGAAATAGTGAATTCGCGGCGCATGTCGAACCACAGGTTAAACGCAAAGGACTTCAACGAAACAAACGTGGCCGGAGCAATGCTTGCACGGAAAGGGCTATGGCGACTTCCTTCGCTATTGAAACTGGTAGTGAACTTCAATGCAACCCAAGATAGAGATCACTCATCCTTCGATAGGGTGCCTGCAAGAAGCGTTTGGCATGCCAGAGCTGCGATCAGGTCCGACCGTGTCACTATACCGACGAGGCGCAGGCCCTCCACGACAGGGGCCGCTTGTACACCATCATCAGCCAGCATCTGGACCAGGATACTGATGCTGTCAGTTGGACCGACGGTCCGCATGTCAGCAGTCATAATGTCGCAGGCGCGGAGATGCCGGCCACGCCCCACGCGCGCAATGCGTGTCAAAGCTGCCGCGAAACCCATGCCACCAACCATCGAGTCGAGACGCGCGCGCTGAATCAGGTCATTCTGGGTGATGATGCCACGCGGGACGCTGCCGTCATCCACGACGGGCAAGGTTTTGAAGCTGTGCCTACGAAAAAGTTCTGCAACAACGCCGACAGGGGTATCGGGTGTGACCGTGATCAGATCACGCGACATGACTGCGCCGCAAGTCATGCCTTCGAAGTGACGTCGTGCGGCCTCGGCTTCAGCGGCGGCCAGAAGGCGGCCAAAATCCTCAGCGCCGATATTGGCGCTTAGGTTGAATCGGTCGAGCAGAAGAGACAGATCATGCACGCTTAAACCCACGCGCCGTTCCGGCGTAGGGTCAGTGGTGGAGTGGACACCTAAAGACTCCATCTGGCGGAAAGGATAATGCCGACCCGTTGTTCGGTTATAAATTATGGCTATTGTTACCAACAGGACAGTATCGAAGATTACAGGCGCCGCCACGAAGCTGTAGCCAAGCCCTCCGGAGAGCGGATCGGTCAAAACTGTTGCCAATGCCACCGCAGCGCCCGGTGGGTGCATGGCGCGCAAAGCCGCCATCGCTACCATAGCCCCTAAAATGGAGAAGCCTGCTGCTAATTCGAGTGGCAAACCCCAGTGTAGAATGCTGACAGCTACGAAGGCAGATACTCCGTTCCCGACCACCGCCGACCATGGCTGCGCCAGCGGGGAGTTCGGAACAGCAAAGATCAGGAACGCGGTTGCCCCGAGTGGAGCGATAAGCAACAATCCATGCGCTGAACCAAGCCAGGAATTCAGGGCGATCAAGATCGCACCGGAGAAGGTAAGTGCCATGCCTGCGCCTAGCGAGGCGCGCAGACTCTCGCCCCAAGTCGGGCGTGGCATCGCCGGGCCAAGAGCGCGTAGGGCTTGGCGCAGACGGACCCGGGCCCTTCTGGAGCGCCATGGTACGACAGGTCGTGCGAAACCCGTCGAATCGCCTACTCCAGATTGCAGCTCAGCGGGTGAAGATGGAGTATCTTTCAGTCTGTTTCGCAATTGGTAATACTCGGCCCAATTAGGGTGGCCATGATGTCGAGCAAACCTAAGAAAGCGCCGCTGACACTGTTCTTCAACCGTGGAATGCACATGAATTGATGAGGTAAGCCCGCAATGCCGATTTGCATGTACTGGCGGAGAATGACAAAACACACTGAACCTGCTTCGATGCACGAGCAAGCGCTCTTCGGCGTAGCGTCGGGCATATCGAGGAGCAGATTCTTGCCTGTGTGTAAGTACTTGACGTGGCAAGTCAGAAGCAATGACGCTAATTGTACACCTGTCATCGAAAGCGGTTTATCGCCGTCAGGATAGACCTGGTCGTCCGACTGCATGTCGCGTGTCTTTTCTGCCAGACTAGGCTTGGCATGTCCCTGGATGGATTGAAGAGTGATCCGACCGGTAACGCTGTGCGTGGGGAGCTCGATGCCCGCCCGAACGACAGGGCGCTCCGTCTTTAAGCGCGATGAGCACATGATGGCATGTGTTTGCATGGCCGCGAGCTGGGACCAGAATGGACGAAGATCAACGATCTCGCCAGATTCAGTGTGTTTCAAGGCCATCGCATTCTGTCCTATAGTTGTTCAGTAAATTTGGCCCCGTGCATGACTTCCAAGCCTTCCTCAGTGATGATTGCGTCGAGGCGGATATCGTGTGGCTGCGGGTAGATCGTCGCGAGCTCGGCCGCCTGCAGGCCGATGCCGATGATGAAGGGACGCGGTGACAGATGGGCGAGCGTGCGGTCAAAGTAGCCTCCGCCATATCCTAGTCGATAGCAATCGCGGTCCCAGCCAACAAGCGGGGCAAGTGCCACATCCGGCGTCACCACTTCCGCCTCTTGCGGTGGGACGGGAATGTTCCAGTCGCCCCGCACCATGCGCGTCTCGGGCGTCCAGCGGCGGAAGACGAGCGGAGCATGTTTCATCTCGACCAGAGGCAGCGCGACCCTTACGCCCGCTGCATGCAGATCAGCCATCAGGGGGCGCAGGTCGGGTTCGCCTTTGATCGGCCAGTAGGCCGAGAACAGGCGGTTGCGCATGTCGCTGAAACGCGCCGCGAGAAGGTCTTTTAAGTGCATGGACAACGTGGCTTCAATGGCAACGCGTGCCTCGACGCTCAGCGCCTTGCGCAGGGCGCACAGTCTCATCCGCTCGGCCCGGCGCCAGCGTGCAACGTCGCGCGCCTGCTCGGGGTCGACGCCCAGCGGGTCGAAATAGTCGGGTGCGATCTCGCTCGCCATGCACGGGGACGACGCGTAACGCCCCAAGGGCGGGTCAGTCCTTGACATGATACACCTTTCGTTGCCAGTCGGTGATGGAACGGTGCCTCGCTGAAAAAGGTGCTGCCACGTCTATGATCTGATGCAGGGCGGCGAGATCATGCGTTGGGGTCGCGTCGGTCATGGCGTATCCCTTTGGCGCAGGACGGGAACTGAAACAGTGTCGGCTTGCGCCTGCTGCACCGCGATGTGGAGCGAGCGAGCGATGCGCTCGGCGCGTTCGATCACATGTGCCGCGCCTTCGGGCGTGCAGGTCGTGTGCGCCGTTTCCCGGAACAGGGCCAGCCATCGATCGAAATGCGCGGCCTGAATGGGCAACGGCGTGTGCGCGGGCACCGGGCGACCACGATAGCGACCTGTCATCAGCGCCACAGAAGACCAGAAAGCCACCATGCGGTCCAAATGCGGGGTCCAGTCGATGATTCGATCCGCGAAGATTGGGCCCAAGACCGGATCCAGACGGATCCTTGCATAGAAGGCATGGACAAGATCATGCAACACGCGGTCGTCAAGGCCGGTCTCCTCCATCAGCCGTGCAGTGTGATCGGGGCGCACAGAGTGCGTCAGGTGAAGATTTTGTGGCTTTGCCATTCGGACCCTCAGTATCCGAGTGCGAACTGCAGCAGCATCAGCGAGCCGCCAGCGGCATTCAGTGCCCAGCCGACAGTCAGCACGCGCGCAATCCATCCCCAGGCGTCACGTTCGACGCCAAACGGGTCGCTTTCGATGTTGAACGCGCTGCGCCAGACGCTGATCTGGATGTAGGCAGTGTAGATCAGCGCAAGGCCCAGCACCAGAATCAACAGCGGCACGGGTAGCGCGCGTTGCAGCACTGCTCCAAGTATAAAGGCTCCGCCGATCGTGCTGAACAGCACGCCGTAGATCCAGTAGAGTTTCCAGAGCGGTCCTTCGCCGTGCCAGTAATGGCGAAACTCATCCATAAGACCCCAACGCGATTGGTTCACGGTCATCACGGGTTCCTTTCCTATCCGGCGGGCGTTTTGACAGCTTCACGCCTTGATTAATGTTAAGTCTTATAATAGGAATTGTAAATACCTATTTAGATTCGAGAACTATCAGCAATGCGTCTGACCTTTTTCACTGATTATGGCCTGCGCATGCTGATGCGCATGGGAAGCGCCCCGGATCGCGCCTTCTCTACGGCCGAACTGGCCGAGGAGTTCGGCCTGTCGCGCAATCACCTGTCCAAGATCATGCAACGGCTTGCAGCTGGCGGCCTGATCGAGACGCGTCGCGGCAGTGGCGGTGGCGCGACCCTGGCCAAAGGGGCGTCTGAAATTCGTCTGGGAGATGTGGTGCGCCTGCTGGAAGAGGGTCAGCCGCTTGTAGAATGTTTCGGAGAAGGCGGGGCCTGCACCCTTGATGGCCATTGTCGCCTGAAGGGACGGCTGCGCGCCGCCGAGGCAGCATTTCTTGCCCATCTCGACCGATCGACACTTCAGGATATCGCGCTGGAGCCGCTTAGCGCCACATGAACAAGGATGGATTTGTATGGCTATGACCAGCACGCTGACATTCACCGAGCGCAGGGTGGGCATCATTCTTGCTATCCTGACGTGTCTTCTCGGGCTGATAATGGCGGTGGCTGCAAACCAGGGGCCCATGGCGGTGCATGGCTATATCGCAATGGCCCTCGGGCTCTATCTTGTATTCGTTCTGAGTGGGTCGCTCTATGACCACCCGGAACCGCCATTCAGCCGCCTGACCCGCTATTGTGATGCTCCGGTCCGGTTTGGCGTCATCATGACACTTATCTGGGCAGTGGTCGGCATGGCTGTGGGGCTCTGGCTTGCGACGCTGATGTACTGGCCAGAGGCGACACCGCTCTGGCCTGCTACCAGTTATGGTCGCCTGCGCCCCGTCCATACCTCGGGCGTGATCTTCGGCTTTGGCGGCAATGCGCTGATTGCAACCTCGCTCTATATCGTCCAGCGCACGACGCGCGCGCGGTTGGCCGATGGGTTCAGCCCGTGGTTCGTCTTGATAGGGTTCAACCTGTTCTGCGTTTGGGCCGCAACCGGCTACCTGATGGGGCAGACGCAATCCAAGGAATATGCCGAACCCGAATGGTATGCCGATCTGCTGCTGCTCATCGTCTGGGTGGTCTATTTCGTGCTATACATGCGCACCCTCGCGCGGCGGGCCGAGCCGCATATCTATGTCTCGAACTGGTGGTTTCTGGCTTTCATCGTCGTGGTGGCGATGCTGCACATCGTCAACAACCTCGCCATTCCGGTCACGTGGAACTCGGGCAAGAGCTATACGATCTGGTCAGGAGTGCAGGATGCGATGATCCAGTGGTGGTACGGGCATAACGCAGTCGCCTTTTTCCTGACCGCCGGGTTTCTGGGCATGCTCTATTATTTCCTGCCAGTACGGGCCGGGCGGCCGATCTGGTCCTACCGGCTATCGATCGTCAGTTTCTGGGGGATCGTGTTCTTCTACATGTGGGCGGGTTCGCACCATCTGCATTACACCGCGCTGCCCTACTGGGTGCAGACGCTGGGGATGACGTTTTCGGTCATGCTGCTGGTGCCAAGCTGGGCCTCGGCGGGGAACGCGATCCTGACGCTGAACGGTGCCTGGCACAAGGTGCGCGATGATGCGACGCTGCGCTTCATGTTCGTGGCCGCAGTGTTCTACGGACTGGTGACTTTCGAGGGGTCATTCATGGCCATCCGCCCGGTCAATTCCCTGTCGCATTACACGGACTGGACCGTCGGACATGTGCATTCAGGCACATTGGGCTGGGTTGCAATGATCGTCTTTGGTGCGCTCTATACCCTCGTCCCGAAGCTTTATGGTCGCGAGACAATGGCCTGGCCCAAGGCAGTGGAGTGGCATTTCTGGCTCGCTGTGTCGGGAACGCTGATCTACGTGATCTCTCTGTGGAATGCGGGCATCGTTCAGGGGCTGATGTGGCGTGCTTATGATGATGGCGGCGGGCTGGCCTACAGTTTCCTCGAATCGATGGAAGCGATGTTGCCCTATTATGCTCTTCGCACCTTGGGCGGTGGGCTGTTTCTGGTCGGCGCCATCCTGTGCGCGCTGAACTGTCGCGCCACAATGCGCGCCGACGGCACTGTCACTGACGCGTCAGACCGTCCCCTGACAGCTGCACAGGCGGCGGAGTGAAGCCATGCTGAAACTGCATTACAACCTTGAAAAACTGTCCATGGGCCTTGTCGGCGGGATCATCCTCGTGGCCTCGATCGGCGGGATTGTCGAGATCGCGCCGCTCTTTACCATCGACGAGACCGTGGAAATTCCCGACGACATGCGTCCTCATACGCCGCTGGAGCTTGCTGGGCGCGAAATCTATATCCGTGAAGGCTGCTATGCCTGTCACAGCCAGATGATCCGCAGTCTGGCGGATGAGCTGGACCGCTACGGACCTTATTCGATAGCTGCCGAAAGTGCCTATAACCACCCCATGCTATGGGGGTCCAAGCGCACCGGGCCGGATCTTGCACGTGTTGGCGGGAAATACTCGGATGACTGGCATGTGGCGCATATGATGAATCCGCGCGACGTGGTCCCGACTTCGATCATGCCATCCTATCCTTGGCTGATGCGTCCGCTGGACAGCTCGCTTCTGGAGCCCAGCCTCGCGACACTGGCGCGCCTCGGCGTACCATATGACGAAGATATGGTCGCGAATGCCCGTGCTGATGCGCTGGCGCAAGCCCGGCCAAACTCGGACAGTGTCGACGACCTGCGGACCCGCTATGGCGAGAATATCAATGTGCGCGTCTTCGACGGCAACCCTGCACGCTTGTCCGAGATGGACGCTGTGGTCGCCTATCTGCAATCGCTCGGAACACTGACATCAGCAGCCCATGATCTGCATCAGGAGACTACGGAATGAATTACGAAACCCTTGTTCTGATTGCAAAGATATTCGGCCCTATCTGGATGGGGGGCTTTCTGCTGATCGTCCTGATCCGAGCCTATAATCCCCGTCGGAAAGTGGAGCAGGAACGTATCGCACGATCCATCCTGCCCCAAGAAGGATCGGCCCCCTCAGAGATGCGGCGGAAAGGGACGCAAGTATGACCACCGATCCGCATGAGCTTCCTGGTGCTGACAAGACTGGCAGCCGCGCGATTGATCCGGTGACCGGTTACGAAACCACCGGCCACGATTGGGGCGGCATCACGGAACTCAATACGCCGTTTCCGAAAATTGTGTTGGTCGCTCTGGCGCTGACCTTTGTTTATTCGATGATTGCTTGGGTGCTTCTGCCCAGTTGGCCACTTGTGCGCAGTTATCTGCCCGGTGTGCTGGGGCTGGACCAGGGCGAAATGGCGCGGGTCAGCTTCGAAGGTGTAACCGAGCGGCGGAGCGCATGGCTTGATCAGTTCGCCAGCGGTGATTTTGCAGCCCTTGCCGAGGATGCCGCTCTGATGGCCACTGCGCTACCTGCCGCGCATCGCCTTTTTTTGGACAATTGCGCCATGTGCCATGGTCAGGATGGCGCGGGCGGGCCGGGCTTTCCGGCGCTGAACAGTGCCGACTGGATGTGGGGCGGGACCCCCGAAGACATTGCGGTGACCTTGCAGGTGGGCATCAATGCGGAGCACCCCGACACACGCTGGGCAGAAATGCCTGCATTCGAGTGGATGGATCGGTCAGAACGTCTGACCCTGTCTGACTATGTCGCGGATCTGCCAACGGGCAATGCCGATCACGAAAGCGAAGGCGCCACACTGTTCGATGAAAATTGTGCTGCCTGCCATAATGACCAAGGAGCAGGCGGGTTCATGAACGGTGCCCCCTCGTTGGTGGATCACGCGGTGATCTATGGTCAGGACGTTGACACCGTTATGGATATTCTGCTGCGAGGGCGTCAAGGTATCATGCCGCATTGGTCAAACCGGCTGAGTGATGCTGAAATCAATCTGCTGGCGCTTTACACCGCGCGTCTGTCCGGCGCGGCCCCCGAGGACATGCGGCCCCAAGCCATGGTGGAGACCGAGGAATGACCCTACGCTTACAAAAGCGGCTGGCCATTGGCGGTGCCGTTGTCGCCGTAGGGCTGCTGTTTGGCTACAAGGTTTACATGGTCACGATGGCCGTGTCCTCGCAATCCGCCTGCATCGCGGTCGAGTCTCCATCCGCGACGCCCGCGCGACGTGCTTGCTGAAAGGCCAGATCCATGCTCGAACCTCTTCCCACTATTCGCTCGCCAGAACGTCCCACGTCGAAATTCGCACGTAACCTTCCAGCGCGCACGGCTCTCAACTGGCTTACCGCTGGCTGGGACGATTTGCGCGCAGCCCCTGTGCAGAGTCTGGTCTATGGCGGGTTTGTGATGCTTCTGTCCTATGTGGTACTCGCCGCGCTGACGGCGACAGGTCTGTTGTATCTGGCGCTGCCCGCGCTCTCGGGTTTCCTGATCGTAGGGCCGTTTCTCGCGGCAGGGCTCTACTCGCAAAGCCTGCGGCGCAGTCAGGGCAAGATCACCAGCCTGCGCGAGATGGTTCTGGTCCGTCCAGCTTCAGGGGCGCAGATGGCCTATGCCGGGCTTTTGCTGGGTCTGCTGGTGTTGTTCTGGCTGCGCGCGGCAGATCTTCTTTATGCGCTGTTTTTCGGCATGGCCCCGATCCCGCCTGCAGGTGACGCGCTGAGCAAAGTGTTCTTTACGCCCATGGGCTGGGGCCTGCTGCTGACAGGAACGGCAATTGGCGGAATGTTTGCCGCCTTCGCGCTGGCACTGAGTCTGTTTTCCGTGCCCATGCTCATGGCCGAGCGGCGAGACGCGCTAACCGCTCTTGGCGCGAGCTTCGCCATGACCAACAAGAACCTCGCGCCCTGCCTGACCTGGGGGGCCATCATCGGGGTCGGCATGGCTTTGTCAGCGGCCACTGCCCTCTTGGCGCTGGTGGTGGTTTTTCCGGTGTTGGGCTACGGCACTTGGCATGCATGGCGCGCAATTGGTGCGCCTGCAATCGAGGGCGGAGCGATATGAGCGCGCTTTACGTCCTCATCCCCGTCTCGCTTGGTATGGGTTTGCTCGGCTCTTTTGCTTTTTTCTGGGCGCTCAGGTCAAGCCAGTTCGACGACCCCGACGGCAACGCCTGGCGTGTAATTGCCTCAGAATACACACCCTCACAAAATCGCCCACCCGAAAAGGAAGGTAAACTACATGACCACATGGCTCCCGACCCTGAAAACCGCGACTCCGCAGGAGGGCTATGACCTTGCCGTTAAGATGGCGCGCGTCGCCATCAAGATGACCCAGCCGGACGCAGAGATGCGCGAGAGGCTGCGCCCAATCTATGCAGAAAACGCGGACGCGCTAATCGCGTCCAGTCAGGTGGTCGCAACGCATTTCGCGACTGTGGCAGCGGCCAACGGCTACTGGAGGAGTAACCGTTGAAGATGAGTGGACCGCCTGCAACTTATTTATCGCCCCAGCGTAGGTAGCAAGGTTCGGCCTGCAGGCAGACAGTGATATCTTGGATGACGGGATCAAACGTACCCTCGCGATGAAGTTGGAAGAGCGAAAATGAGAGTGACTATCCGTCTTGGACAAGTCGGTTTCGGGTTCCAGATATGATCGACGTTGACGAGAGCGTTGGCAGTTTCGATGAGCTTGCGCATGAGGGTTATGATGGCGACCTTGGCGGGCTTTCCTGCCTCGCGGAGTGTGGCATATTTTGTCTTGAGGTCCGGCTTGAAGCGCATGGCCAAAAGAGCAGGCATGTAGAGGGCGTCACGCAGGGAATTTCTCCCGCCAATGATCAATGACTTTCCCTTCCACTGACCGGCCTCGCGGATATGATGGAAAAGACCAGCGAGACTTCCGGCTTGCTTTCTTTCGAGCGTGCCTATTTTCGGTAGGAAGGTCAGGATCAGAACTGCCGCGATGGTTCGGAGGCCGGTGATGGGGCCCAGGATATCGCCCTTGCGCTGCAAGGCTTCATCGCTGGCGAAATGGTGCGGCAATCTCGGTATCGAGTTCTGCTAGCTGCAGCTCGACCAGCGTCAGGCGTGCCTTAAGCTGGAGCTTTAGAATCGGGTTTACCTGCACATGGCTGCGGTTGCGAAGGCGTGAGCATTCCTTGACCAGCGCTGTGCGTGCCAGCTGCAAGTCCCTGAGAACAAGCTGGTTCTCCGATACTGGCGCGTCCGGCTCCAAGTTCAGGGCTGCCCCCATCCGAGCCAGTATGCGCGCGTCGACGGCATAAGTCTTGGTTCGCGTCCCGCACACTTCGGCAAAGCGGCGCGCGTGCAGCGGCTTGACCTAGACCAACTTGCCCGAAAGCGCTGTCTCGAGGGCCGATGATAGGGCCCTGTCGGCTCGAACACGATCCGAGCGATCGGCGTCTGATCGAGCCAGCGGATCAGGGCCCGGATGCCCCGGGGTGTATTCTCGAACTGCCGCGCCACTCGGCGAGTCCGACAATCTCGGTGACCTTTTCTTCGAACAGCGGGTCGTTCGAGACCTTGGACCCCTTCGTGAGGTGCAGCTTCAAGCCAGCTTCCGCCCAGATACTACCCACGCTCGACGGCGAGATACCCATCGCTTCGGCCATCAGCGCGCGGCTCCGGTGCGTAGCATTCGGCGGGGTTTCCTAAACGGGTTTCGCGATGACCTTCAGCCTTGTTTCCATAGGCAGCGACGGCACCTGCGACGGCCTTGTCTTGTCATGCTGCAGCCCCGAACGCCCTCATCGAGATACCGCTCCTGCCAGCGCCAGATGGTGCGCGTCGCCATACCCGTCCGCCGCATGATCGTATCCGTCCGGTCTGACTGGCGTTGACTTATTGAGGTGTCCAGTTCCAAGGCATCAGTTCGTCGATATGGGGCATTTTGTGATCTGCGACGCGGGCAAGGACCCAGCGCAGCCAGGCTTCGGGATCGACATTGTTCATGCGGCAGGTTTCAATGAGCGTATAGGCGATGGCTGCGGCATCACCTCCTCCCTTTGATCCCATGAACAGATAATTCTTCCTTCCAAGAGCCATTGCCCGTTCATTCTGCCCATGTCGGTGAAGAGCGGGAAATTCATTACCGTTGGCATCCCTATTTCGGCCGGAAGGTCAGTATCCGGCGGGTAGAGGAGCGCGCGACTGGTCAGTTTCTCAAGGTAGAAGGCCTGCCTGGCATTGTTGTTTCGATTCCAGGTTGGATGGTGGATCCCCTCGTCTGCGCCGAGATGAGCATTGGCCAGCCACAGGTCGATGTCGCGGCGCTGTCTGAACTCAAGAGGCTGGTCACGCCCACAGCTGCTCTTGCACACTCCCCGCGCGAAACTGGAATCGTAAGGGAGGAAGTCGATGAAGCAGCACAACGCGCCTGTGTCGGCCTCGGGCAGGCAGATGAGCCTGATGTTCGGGCCCTGCAAGGTGGATGGGATGAACGAGGCGGAGCGGGCGAAGGCCACAATCACGCTGGCTCAGATTCTGATGCAGGCTGCGGGCCTCATCGTGGAGGAGCTTGACGATGAACAACGTTGAACTGATCCCGTTGCCGCTCTGAATCGCTCCGGGTTTGTCGGAGACCTATAGCTTCATTTCACGCGACCATATCGAGCACGTCACGCTTTGCATAGAAGTTCTCTTCAGCCTCTGCTGGTGGGATGTTCCCGATGGGCCCGAGTAGGCGTCTGTGGTTGAACCAATCGACCCAGCCGAGGGTGGCCATTTCCAGATCCTGCATGTTGCGCCAAGGGCCCTGGCGGTGAACCAGCTCGGTTTTGTAGAGGCCGTTTATGGTTTCCGCGAGGGCGTTGTCATATGAGTCACCGACGCTGCCGACCGATGGCTCAATGCCCGCTTCGGCCAAACGCTCGGTGTATCGAATAGACAAATATTGCCCGCCGCGATCCGAGTGATGGACCAAGCCGCTCTTCTGGACAGGCCGTCGATCATGCAGGGCCTGTTCCAAGGCATCGAGAACAAAGTCTGTCTTGGCAGACCGCGATACCCGCCAACCAACAATGCGATCAGCGAATGTGTCGATGACGAAGGCCACATAGATAAAGCCCTGCCATGTCGACACGTAGGTAAAATCACTGACCCACAGCATGTTTGGTGCCGGTGCCCGGAACTGACGGTTCACCTTGTCACGCGGACAGGGCGCTGACGTGTCTGGAACCGTTGTTTTGACCACCTTGCCGCGCACAGCCCCACGGATGCCGATCTGCTTCATCAAGCGTGCAACCGTGCAGCGGGCCACATCAAAGCGCTCGCGCTTCATCTGGTGCCACGCCTTGCGGACCCCGTAGACTTGATAGTTTTCATCCCAGACCCTTTTGATTTCTGGTCGCAATTCCGCATCCCGCTGATGTCGCGCCGATGCTTTGGAAGGATCAGCGCGACATGCGAGGCGGTGATAAAACGTTGACGGCGCGATCGGCAGAACCCTGCAGATCGACTCGACGCCGTAAACAATGCGCTGATCTTCAATGAAGGCAATCATCGCTTCAGTGGGCGGTCGAGTTCCGCCTGCGCAAAATAAGCTGACGCCTTGCGGAGAATTTCATTCGCCTGGCGCAGCTCCCGGACCTCACGCTCCAGGGCCTTGATCCGGTCCCGTTCCTCAGTGGTCACCCCATCGCGCATGCCGCTGTCTTTCTCGGCCTGCTTGATCCATTCGCGCAGCGTCTGGGGAATACAGCCAATCTTGGGTGCAATGGCCGCGATCGCGCCCGCCTGCGTTTCGTATGAGCCCTGATGCTCGAACACCATCCGCACCGCACGTGCGCGGACCTCGGGCGAGTAGCGATTTGCCATTTTGCTTTTCGTCATAACCATCATCCTTACTTAAGTTGATGGTCTCCGACAAACCCGGAGCGATTCATTTACCTTTGCACTGATTGCGCTTGGAGCTTCTTATGATGGGTCACGATGGATGCCGTAGTTACCTCACCTCAGCACATATGCCGCACATTGTCCCAGCCCCCCTCATGAAAGGCGATGTCTACCGCGCCGAAGCCATCGCGGAAGACGCGGTCGAAATCATGATCCTGCGCCCGCCGCCAAATGCTGTCGCTGATTGCCGGGCGTAGCGTGGGAAGCGGAATTCTTACGTAGCTATCTTACATGCGGCGCTGCACCTTCAGGAGCTATCCGATCAGGCGTTCAATTTTTGCCTGCGGAAACGCCTGAAGCGTTTGTGCGATCTGGTTGCGGTTCATCAGGCAGAAGGCTGTGCTCAGACCATCGGCAAGCCATGCCTGAGGGGCGGTTACAGTGACAAGTTTCCACCTCTTGGGCGCGGGCAACCCGGTTATAGGGTTCAGGATATGACCGACGCGGCCTTCGCCGTCGAAGCTGATGCCCTGAGCTGCAGAACTCGCCAGCGCGGCGTCCTGAAGAGCAACCCGGTCCGGCAGCAGATCATCCCCCGACCGTAAACTGATCTGCCACGCTTGGCCGTCCGGAGCTCGGCCAAGCGCTGCGAATTCCCCGGTATTGACCAGCACATCGGTCAAGCCCTGAGCACGCAACAGCGCGGCCACCTTATCGGCGATCAAGCCTTGCGCGATCCCGTTCAGGCTAAGCGCCATGCCGGGCCTCAGCCCTAGTTCATTGGGATTAAGGCGTATTTTGTCAAACCCGACCTGTTCCAGCGCTACCTTCAACGCAGGCCTGTCGGGTAGGGCCGCATTGGTTGTCCCTGCGAAATGGCGCGCATAAAGCACCCAGAGCGGCTGGACCGTGGGGTCGAACATGCCATCTGTGGCGCGGTAAAGCGTTGCGCAGTGGCTCAGGCATTCCAGAAGTTCGGGTGCTGGGGCGATCAGCCTGCCAGTCGCATTCAGCCGGTTCAATGCCGATCCGGGCGTGTGCAGGCTGAAGACATCTTCCAGTCGTGCAATCTCAGCGCGGGCCATCGCCACGATGCGGGGGGCGTCCGGATGTGCCAGCGTGATCGAGGCATCTGCCCCCAGCGTCACCCCGCGCCAGTGATGCACCGATTGCCCAAGCGCTGCCACCGGCAAGGCAGAGCCTACCGCAGAAATGGCCAGAAACCGGCGTCTCGATAAGGTCATATTCATCCCTCCTGTTAGCGCGACAGGGCGCGCAGGCGTTCTTCGAAATCGCCATCATCCTCAATGCCGATATCGGATTCAAATTCGACCGGGGCGAGGACCATGTCATCCGTGATGCCATCCAGTTGCAGCGCCTCGCCGCCATGGCGGGCGATGAAGGCCTGTGCGCCCTCATGTGTGGAGAAGGGCACAAGTTCGGGGGTTTCCATCCCCCCCACCATATCCGATCCCACAACGTAATAGGCGGCACTCGCAAGGAACCAGTTATCCGCGCCGGGGTTGTCCCAACTTGCCCCGGACCAGCCCATATCCGAGACATAGATCACTGCGATCATGTGGCTTTGTTCCGGCATCCGGTCATAGGCGATGGCATCGCGCACCTGGCTGAAGAACAGTGGATAAGGCAGGCCATCAAGGAATACCTGCGCCTTTGGGCCGGGGTGTTCGAGCATTTCCATCTGGCAGAAATGGCCCACGGCCTCGGCGGTCATGGTCATGGGCTCTGGCAGGGTGGCTTTGCCATCTTCACGGCAGGCCCCCAGTGTAAGCAGAGCGATGCAAAAAAGCAGACTGCGTTTCATGGTGTCACCTTTCTGAAGGCAAGGACGGCAATGCCAAGCCCCACCAGCGGCCAGAGCAGTATAGAGGCAAGTGCGTGGCGTGGTGCAATTGTATGGGCGGCGGCTCCGATCCCTGAGGCTGCCGCTGTCGCGCCAGAGGCGGCCAGATTATACAGGCGAAAGGCATCAGCGGGGTTACCCACCAGCAGCCAGGGGAAAACCTCGGTGGTGAAGCGCCCCCCATCGTCGGCCACGACGGCGGCCAGCAGGCCCAGATCATAGAGCACGATCATCACCAGCCACAACGCGATCGCCAGCCCCGCCGCAGCACCGGGACGACGCGCAAAGGCCGAAATCGCATAGCCGATCGCCACGAAGGCGGCACCCAGTAGCAGCGATGTCCAGAACAGGCGGAACATGGCTGGCAAGCCAGCACTGGCGCGCGGGTCAGCCCATATCGCGGCGCCCGCTGCCAGCCCATAACCTATGGCTACAGCTAATGACAAGATCAGCAGATGCGCGATGAACTTACCCAGCAGAATCTCGAAGCGCCCCAGCGGATAGGTAAGCATCAAGGATAAGGTGCCGCGCTCAAACTCCCCGGCGATGGCGTCAAAGCTCATTAAAAGCGCCACCAGTGGCACGAGATAGACTGCAAGGCTGGTCAGGCTGGCCACTGTCACCGATAAACGGTCTGCACCAAGTGTCCCTGTTGGGGCACTTCCGGCACCTGCAAGTACCAGCGAGAATAGCGCCATCATGGCAATGGCAATTGCGACCCAGCGGTTGCGGAACGCAATTCGGAACTCGGCCACAGAAATGGCAAGAATGGCGTTCATGGTTGCACCTGCTTGCTGAAATGGGTGTAGATATCTTCGAGACTTGGCGGGATAACTTCGACATCCTCAATCAGTCCGCCAAGGGCCGTGACCTGCTTCAGTCGCGCCAGTTTCTGTTCGGGTGAACAGCTCAGACTGACGCTCGCACCATTGAACCGCACTCCACCAAGGTTTTCGGCCACATTATCTGCCATATCGGCGCGGGTCAGTACATGCATCTGAATTGGCAAAGCCGCCTGTCTGCGAAGATCATTAAGGGAGGCATTTGCCACCATCTTTCCTTTGGAGAGGATCACGATGCGATCAGTGCGCGCCTCGACCTCGGTGAGGGCGTGGCTGGATAGCAGGATCGACGCGCCATCCGCTGCCAGCCCGTCCAGCGTGGTGTAGAATTCGCGGCGTGACACTGGGTCGAGCCCCGATGTCGGTTCATCCAGCACCAGAAGGCGTGGCTTTCCGATCAGAGCCTGTGCCAGCCCGACCCGCTGGCGCATACCCTTGGAATAGGTGCCAATCCGACGTTTCGCAGCTTCAGCCAGCCCAACACGTTCCAGAAGGGCCATCGCGTCGCTCGCGGGTTCGCCGCGCAGCCGCAGATAGGTGCGGATTTGCTCTAGCCCGGTCAGTGACGGATGAAAGGCAACGTTTTCCGGTAAATAAGCCACCTGACGACGCGCCGCGCGATCGCCAGGGGCAGCCCCTAAAACCTGCACCGTGCCGCCGTCATACGGGATCAGGCCCAGAACGATCTTCATCAGCGTGGATTTTCCAGCGCCATTATGGCCCAGTAGTGCAATTCTTTCGCTGGGCGCGACCGTGAAGCTTACATCGTGCAGGGCGCGCGTGGCGCCGAATGTCTTAGTGAGATGTGAGAGGGTCAAGTTCGGCATTGTCAAACCTTCCATATTGCCACGCGGGTTGGGCTTCGGCCTCGATCCGGGCAATGTCATCGGGAACCGTAATCTCGGGTGCGCGCATCAACGGAAAACTGTCGAGCACACCACCGGGCAACGTGGCGGGAAATTGTGCCTGCGCAAAACGGATCAGCTGCACGGCGGGCGAGCCCAGCAGCAGACCAGCGGCAGGCTGTGACCACAGGATGTGGTCCATCATGTCATTGGGGCGGAATTTTGCGTCAGCTATCCCGTCGCCATCCAGATCGAAGCTGGAATGATCTGACCAGTAATTGCCGCGCCCGTCATGACTCCATTCGATATCGCGGGTGCCCACATATTTGACCTGCGTGCGGTTGCCGATAAAAGCATTGCCAGTCAGCGCATTGCGCTCAGACCCGGCGGTGAAATGAATGCCTATATCGCAGCCCTCGAAGCGGTTACCGACGATCACATTGCGATGGGCGTTATAGATGAAGGTGCATTTTTCATGCGTGCCGCCCCGGATCAGGTTGCCACTGACATCGGCATTATTGGCAAAGTTCAGCATCAAGCCGTGACCGCGGTCGCGCAGAGACAGGTTATCGGTGATTTGTGTGCGATTCGAGAACATGATCGCATAGCCTAGGTGATTGCCAATCGAGACATTGTCCGAGACCGTGCTGTTGTTTGTGTACATGAAATGCACCGCAAAGCGCAGATCGCGCATCAGGTTGTCGCGGAAGATATTGTCGCGCGAGGCGTTCGCGAAAATCCCGTCGCGGCCAAAGCGGATGTCATTGCCTTCAACCAGCGTGCCGGGGGCGTTCCAGACATAGATGCCATTGCCGCGGTCATTCATGCGGTGATCCTGCCGCCCGATGATCGTGTTTCCGCGCACGATGGAATCCGTCGCGCCGAACACATGCACGCCGACCAGGTTTTCGATCATCACATTGTTTTCGACCACCGAGCGCTCGGCAGAGCGGTCCAGCTTCACGCCTGCATCCACCACCGGATGCGCATTGCCGGACCCGATCAGCGTCAGCCCGCGCACTACCACATCCGGGCCGGTCACGCGGATCACATCCGCCACGCCCTGCCCGTCAATTGTCGCCTCATTGCGCCCGTCCAGCGTGATGGGGCGCTCAAGTATCACCGGGCCATCGTGATGGCCCGGTGCAAGGATCAGCACATCGCCGGGGCTGGCCCCGGAAATGGCGGCAGCCAGCGCCCCCGGTTCGGCGGGCACAACATGCTCTCCCGCCCCGGCAAATACGGGGACGAGAGCAACAAGCAGCGCCGCGAGAAGATGACGCAGGCTACCCATCTCAGGCGTCCTTCGGTTCGACGAACATGCGCCCGCGCATTTCCATATGCAGGGCATGGCAGAACCACTGGCAGTAATACCAGTAGACACCGGGTTTCGCCGCCACGAAGGTCACTGACGCTGTCTGGTTCGGGCTGAGTTCCATCGCAACACCGTGGTCGCCCATGCAAAAACCATGCGCCAGATCCTCGATATCGTCGAGATTGGTTATGATCACCGTCACTTCGTCGCCTTCTGTCACTGTGAAGCTTTCCAGCGAGAAGTTAGGTGCCATTGAAGACATATAGACGCGCACCTTGTTGCCATCGCGCACCACGGTTTCCATCCAGTCGTCAATGTCGACCCCGTCCGCCTCGGCAATGCGGCGTGTCTCCGCCCATGTCGGGTCATTGCGGTCATAGACATGCAGCGGATTGACGATATCGCTCCGCACCAGAATTGAATCATGTGGTTCGGCAAAGGTGGGCCCGTCATGGACCAGCCGCAGATTGTCGCCCTCTATGACGAAAAGCTGCTCGTTCTCGGGCTTGAGTGGCCCGACATTCAGGAAGCGGTCTTTTGAGAACTTGTTCATCGAAACAAACCACTTTCCATCAGCTTCGAGCGTTTCGCCCATCGAGGTCGAGTTGTGGCCGGGTTGATAATGGACATCTACCTTTGAAAGGATCGGGTCCACATCCTCGCCATTATACGCACGGATAGCGGCATCGATGTTCCACTTCACGATCTGACTGTCGAGGAACAGGGTGGTAAAGGCGTTCCCCTGTCCGTCGAATGCCGTGTGAAGCGGGCCAAGACCTAGTTCCGGCTCTGCCACAAGTACTGTCTCGCGTGGATCAAGGCTTTCGTCACCGAAGATCAGATCGAATTTGGTCACATCCAGCACAGACACTGTCGGCGACAGCTTGCCCGCAACGCAAAGATGCTTCTTGTCAGGGGCCATGTTGATCCCGTGCGGGTTGTTGGGGATCGGAACATAGCGGGTGTAATCCTTGTTCTGTCCCTTGCGCCCGTCCACAACTTTGACACCCTGCAGCTCGATGTAATCGCCTTCCTCGATTGCACGCTCGATCGCCTTGATGTTGAATATGACAACGTGATCCATGTCTGCCGCAGTCATCTCGGGCAGGTTCATCCCCATTTCCGAGTTGTAGCTGGTCGAGAAGGCCCATTTGCCCTCGTAATCGGCATCAGTGTTGTCCAGATTGCCCGTGACCATCACTTGCCACGCCACTTCCATCGTGTCGCCATCAAGTGCAGTGAAGAAGTTCACATATTGCGACGGATCATCGAGAATCTTGCCGTCATTGACCATGGGTCCTTCATCTTCGCCATTGGCAAAGACATAACCGGTGCGCGGGTACTTCTGCGGACGCAGACCATGGATTGCCTTGGCGTTGGGAATCTCGGTGATTTTGTCACATTTCATGATGTCGCAACGCACCCGCGCAACGCGGGTGTTGGCCTTGTCGTTCATAAACAGAAAGCGGCCGTCATAGGTGCCTTCGGTAAATGACATGTGGACATGGTGAAGGTCCCCATTGTCATGAATTTTCTTTCCGTTGGCTTCCAGATATGCCTTGGTCCTGGGCAGCATCCGTTCCTGATGGATGCGGATTGATTCATTGGTCTGGCCCCAGCCAGTGGCCGAGCAGCGGTTGAACACGGGGATGCGCATCAGCTCGCGCATGGACGGAACACCCAGGATGCGCATTTCCCCTGTCTGCCCCGAAGACCAGAAGCCGTAATATTCATCAAGCTGGCCGGGGCCAACATGGTAATCAGCTACCGCATGCGCCCCTTTGGTCGCAGCGACTGTACCTACAGCCGCAGCGCCGCCCATCAGGCCCAGCCGCGCCGCGCCGCCGCCAAGGCCTGCGCCCATCAGCGCAGCGCCGCCTGCGGTTGCTCCCAGCAATCCGCGCCGGCTGATGCCGGGTTTGTTTGTCTTGTCAGACATGGGAAGTCTCCTTTTTGAGATTGGGATGGTTTGCTCGGGCAGGATCAACCGCTTTGGGCGCGGCACTCGCCTTGACAGACTCGCGCCGCTTGAGCTTGCGGATCACGACCGGGCATTTCGTTTCCGACTGGTAGAGTACCTGACAATTCATACAGTTCAGGCATTCATTGGGGTTGATCTCGCCCGTCGGGTGGATGGCCTGCACGAAACAGTCATTCGCGCAGGTCTGGCAGGGCGTACCGCATTCCGGATAGCGTTTCAGCCAGTCGAACATGCGAATACGTGCCGGGATCGCCAGCGCCGCGCCCAAGGGGCACAGGTAACGGCAATAAAAGCGCTCGATGAACAGCCCGATGCCCAGGAGCACCAGCGCGAAAGTCACGAAGGGCCAGGCGCGGTCGAATTTCAGGACAATCGCGGTCTTGAAGGGTTCAACCTCGTTCAAGCTGCTCGCCCATGGCACAGCGGCCAGCGACGCCGCAAAGAGCGCAAGAAAAATGATGTATTTCAGCGGCCACAGGCGTTCATGCAGCCCCCAGGGCAGGGTGATCTGCGGCACCTTGAATGCGCGCGCGATCTGGTTGGTCAGTTCCTGCAGCGCACCGAACGGACACAGCCACCCGCAATAAGCGCCGCGGCCCCAGAAAATCATCGCCGCCGCCACTGCCCACCACAGGATGAAGGTCAGCGGGTCCAGCATGAAGGCCTGCCAGCTGAACCCCTCGCGCAGCGATTCCACCAGTGCAAGGATATTGACCACCGACAGCTGTGCGGCCGCATACCAGCCGAGGAAAACCAGCGTGAAGGACAAGAACCCCATGCGGAACCAATAGGTCGCGCGCGCCGAGCGGGTCAGGAACATCTGGAAGAAAAACGCCGCCGTCAACACAGCCAGCATGAGGGTCAGCCCGGCAATCTCGACCCGGCGATCCCACCAGATGCGTTCGATCAGCGCCCGTTGCGCGGCCAGTTCGACCTCGCTGTCGTGCAGATCAGGCATGACGGCTTGCGTGGCGGTAATTTCGGTCAGATAGGTGCGCGGCATCTGGAAACCCAGATCGAAGGTCGTGAATATCCGTTCCAGCGCGGCCACATCGCGGCTGACCAGAAGCTGCAAACGCCACGGTTGGGTGGGGTCAAACCCGTATTCGGCCGGGATGCGGAACAGGTCCAGCTCGTCGAAGGAAGGTGCGCCACCCACATCCAGCACCCGCAAGCGGCGGTTGTCGCGGTCACGGAAACGGATGGATTGCTCATTCTGGATCAGGACGATGCGGTCAAAGATGCCACCGCGAACATATCCTGATCCCTTGAAGGAGTAGAGCCCTCGCCCGCCGATCACCAGCGCATGCTCGCCCTCTTCTAGCCAGTTTTCCAGATTGGCGAATTCGCGTTCACCGATCAGGGTGCGTCCGATATTGGGTACGCTGGCCACAGTCGCATACATGTCAATAAAGCGCGTATCTTCGGATTCGGTCAGGGCGCGGCGGGTGGCGCGCGGGTCATCCATCGCTTCGAACGCGGCGTTGACCTGACCCACATCCAGCGACATGCGCCGCATTGTGCCGTCACCCACCAGTGTGAACCAGTCATCAGCGACTTCTGCGTCGGGGTTCAGTTCAAAACGTGGGCCGGAAGGCGCATCACGCGGCGCAAGACCGCCTAGCCCCAGCGCGCGCGCAACACGAATGCCCGAGCGCACGATTGAATCGTCAATGACCATGATCGTGACAGTCACGCCCGAGATGATGTTGAGGTCCTGAATATCCCCACCGGCCTGTGCGGCAATGGTCAGATCTAGCCCGATGTGATCCTGCATCAGGTTGTGGATGCGTGACTCGGGGATGCCAATCAGAACGATGGGCTCGGAATGCGCGACCATGCGCAGCCCGATGATGCGTGCATCATCGTCAATCGCGACCATCGTATGGATGGGCTTGCCCGAATAGCCGGTGGTGCCGACATAGTCAGAGGTGATGAACACCCAGCCGATCTGCTCGCTGCCGCGCAGCAGGGGGGCGGCGGGAATCCCCTCGTGCATCGGGCCAAAGCCAGTTGCGTCTGTTACCAACGTGTCGGGCGCAACTTCGGCCAAGAAACGCGGCAGATGCGGGGACTGCGCCATGGCAGGCGCGAACGCCATAAGGCAGATTATGACTGCAAGGCAATTGTGCCACAAAGCGCGCAGAACGCCAGAAAGGGCTGGGGAAATCATGGATCAGACCTGTTTCAGATAAGGGGGCGCGCGTGGCTGGTGAGCCATGCGGGATATGACGGGCGGTGCGGACGAGATGCGGAGGGCGCCTGCAAGCGCGCTGGTGATTTCACGCGCGCGTGTCGCCATGATATCTGATGAGAGTGCCGCAGACACGCGCAGGCAATCCTGGCAGAGGGTGTCCGGGCAGGTTTCGGGATCAATCAAATCGCCAGATTCATCTACGAAGATCGTCTCAAGGCCGGTTTCACCACAAATCTCCAGTTCATGCATGTCCGACGCAGGTGCCTTAGCCTGTGCATACCCGTGCGCGAAAGCACTTACGGCAAGGCCAAGCACCAGAAGGGCAGACAGGAAAGGGGTTACGGAGCGTATCATGCGTGTACGCTAGCAAGGGACATTTCAAAGGTCTTTGATCAAGATCAAATAAAATATCCTTTTACAGGAACCGATATGCTATATCTGAAGAATTGGGTGAATGTTCTCAGATCGGAGAGACGAACTAGAAAATGCAGCTTTCGAAATTCACTGATTATGCTTTGCGTGTCCTACTACTTGCCGCCAGCACCCCGGATCGCAACACGACGATCCGCGAGGCGGCCGAGACTTACGGCATTTCCCACGCACATCTGAAAAAAGTTGTGCTGATGCTGTCCAAGCAGGGTTATCTGGAGTCGATGCGCGGTCATGGTGGCGGGTTTCGCCTTGGCTTGCCACCTGAACAGATCAACCTTGGTGCCCTGATCCGCGCGACCGAAACTGATTTCGCGCTTGTCGAATGTTTCAATCCGAATTCAGGTTGCAGGATAGCGTCAAGATGTGTTCTGCCGGGCATTCTTGATGAAGCATTAAAGGCATTTCTGAAGGTAGTGGACCAATATTCTTTGCAAGATATCGCCTTACAGCCTGAAGCTTTCGGATTTGATGCGTAAGTGGCGCGTCTTGTCGCGTTTCCTGTAAAGCCTCCTTGCGCGCCAGTTCAGAGCGGGTGATCCGCCTGCGCTATCAATTGGCGTGTCTTGTGGGCACAGGCATAGCTGACTGGCACCCCGATCAGGGCACCGCCGATCAACGCCTGATAGGGGCTAAGAACTGGCAACCCGAACCAGACCCAGATCAGCGCCAGCATATAAAGATTGATCGCCATCGCCGCCGCGACGAACGGATAGAGCACCAGCCATAGCCTGCGCAGAGACCAGCTCCCGCTCATCTCTGCGACACAATCCGGTGCACGGCGTAGAGCATAATCACCATCGCGACCGTTGCGATGGCCAGCCAGAATTCAGCAATCGCGAAGATGCTGGAATGCTCGCGCACTTCGGGCACAGCTGCTTGCAGGGTCATTGGGCTGATCGCAGCGATAAAGGTCAGAAATCGGGTCATGTCAGCTCTCCTTGATAAGCATTCGGTAAATGTCGGGCAGCGCGCGCAGCAGGCGCGCTGGACTGGGCATGAGCGTGAAGCCGCCGCGACCGAAGATGCGGGCAAACCAGTCTTGCCCATCCTCGTCGATCACGACACCATAGACCGTCTGACCCTGACGCCGCGCCTCGCGCACCGCCATGTGGCTGTCTTCGATCCCGTAGCTGCCCTCATAATGGTCCAGATCGTTGGGTTTGCCATCGGTGATGACGATCAACAGCTTGCGCGTGGCGGCCTCATCGGCGAGCTGTGCGCTGATATGGCGGATCGCTGCGCCCAGCCGAGTGTAATGGCCGGGCTTCAGGCCACAGATTCGATCCATCACCTGCTGCGACATCCCCTCGTCAAACGCCTTGCAGCGGCTGATGAACACACGATCGCGGCGCAGCGACGAAAACGCCCAGATGCCCAGACGGTCACCAGCCGCGTCGATCCCGCCCGCCAGCGTGGACAGCGCCTCGCGGGCGACATCGATCACGCAGGTTCCGCCCAGTGCCGCCTCGGTTGAGCGCGAGACATCGAGCAGAAAGGCCACCGAAAGATCGCGTTCGGTGGTCCGCAAGTCCTGATATATCCGGTCTGATCCGCGCCCTGATGCCGCGATTTCGACATAGGTACTGATCAGCGCGTCAATATCCAGATCTGGCCCGTCCATCTGCGCCTTGTGCAAGATCCGCCTTGGCCGCAATGCTTCGAACTGGCGCCGCACCCGCGCCAGCCGGTTGGGGTCGGGCAAGAAGCCGTGCGCGGGGTCGGGTTTCGCCTCAGCCTCCAGCACGCGGCAGTGATCAGGCAGATAGGCGTGTGCAGAATGGTTCCATTCGGGGTAAAGTGCTCCCTCGGCCAGTCTTTCGTGATCGGCATCGGCAGGCGACAGATCCAGATGCAGCCGCAGCCGTGTGGCGGTTTTGCGGTCATGTTTCGACAGCGTGATGTTGTCTTGATCATCCGCAGCCTTTTGCGCATTCTCGTCATCGTCATCATCGGTCATACGATTGAGGTTCATGCTCTCGACCCAGCTCAAGATCGCTTCAAGCCGATACATGATGAAGGGATCGCCGCGATTGGTCTCTTTCTGGTCGCGGCGCAGGCCGATCTTGCGCTTGGTTCTGGCGGCATCCGGCGGCGGGCCGCAGGAACTCTCTTCAGGTGCGCACATCGCTTCAGACGGGGTGGGTGTGCTGAATATCGGCCAAAGCGCCACGGGCGCATAGGTGCGGTAGCCGCGCGGCTGCACCTGGATCGCCGCAGCCATATTAAAGGGAGTTTTGCCCGATAGCACGTCCTGAATGCCCTGCTCGATCAGCGCTTCCTGCCCGGTCAGGCTGCCCAAGCGCGGACGCCGCGACAAGGCCCAAATCGCGAGTTCGCGATAATCGGCTGTCAGGCCAGGGCAGAAGGTAGCGACTCGCGCAGCCGCTTTGCTATTTGCAATGATTGCGGCCAGATCGGTGGCAAGCGCGTTCTCGGCGGCTGCAGGCAGCCTGACCAGCGCGCTCAGCGCGGTCAGCCAGCGAAAACAGGCACGGTTGAGCGCGCGTGTCGGGAACATGTCGATTACGGGCGGCAGACCAAGGCGCATACCATCGAAACGCGGCAAATGCAGCATTTCGGCTTCAGTGCCGATGCGCCGCAAGAGCCCCAGCCGGTGCCCCGAGCGCATGGCAGGGGCTTCACCGATTTCGACCGACACGCCGCCCCCAAGCGCCCGGAACAGCACGACCAGACTGGTGCGCATCTCGGCAAAGCTTACGGCTTCATCGGGGAAATGCTCGGGCGCGTCGATCCGGCTTGCCACAGCATGCCAGATATTGCCGACCGTTTCCTCTGGCTCCATCAGGTCAAGAATATGCACCATTGCCGCTACCCGTAAACTGTCGTTACCAGATCGCGCAGGGCGTCCTGTACATCCGGCTCATCGGTCAGCGGCTGGATCACGGCTGTATCAAGCGCGCGGTCCACATCCATTCCGCTGGCGATGAAACAGGCAGCATAGATCAGCAAGCGGGTCGAGACACCTTCCTCCAGATCCATGCCCGATAACTTGCGGATATGCCCGGCCAGCCGCACCAGCGGCTTGACCCGCGCCGCGTCCAAGCCACTTTCCATCGCGACCACAGCTATTTCGGTCTCCGGGTCGGGAAAGTCGAAGCCGATCGACAGGAAACGCTGTCGCGTCGAGGGTTTCAGGCGCTTAAGCACGCTCTGATAGCCCGGGTTGTAGCTTGCCACCAGCATGAAATCGGGCGGCGCGCGCAGTTCCTCGCCCGTGCGGTCAATTAGCAAGCTGCGCCGCGAATCGGTCAGCGGGTGCAAAACAACGGTCACGTCCTTGCGCGCCTCAACAATCTCATCCAGATAGCAGATCGCCCCCTCGCGCACAGCACGCGTCAGGGGGCCATCAACCCATTCCGTTTCGCCACCGCGCAGCAGGTAGCGCCCGATCAGATCCGCCGCCGAGAGGTCGTCATGGCAGGCCACCGTGTAGAGTCTGCGCCCCATGCGAGCGGCCATATGCTCGACAAAGCGGGTCTTGCCACAGCCGGTGGGCCCCTTCAGAAGAAGGGGCAAACCGTTGTTGAAGGCGGTCTCGAACAGGGTACATTCGTCCCTGACCGGCTTGTAAAAGGGGATGGGGAAATCATGCACATGTCGCATCATGCCTTGCCCTCTTGCAGTTCGGCCACGACTTTCGGACCTGGCTCGACAACTTCGCGTTTCGGCACCATCAGCGCATATATGAAAATCAGCGCACCGATCACCACCGCAATCCCCGAACCAAAGCGCATAACATAGAAGATCGCCAAATCTTCCTGCACGTTCATGTAATAATCCCCGAGCACGCGCTGCATATGCACTTGGATGGCACCCGCGAAGGTCAGCGTGACCGTCATGAAGACCATGCCCCCCGACATCAGCCAAAAACTGGCCATGTTGAGCACCTGATTGTACGGGTCACGGCCCTTCAGCATAGGCATGATGTAGGTAAAGATCGCCAAATTTATCGCAACATAGGCGCCGAAGAAGGCCAGATGCCCATGCGCCGCCGTAATCTGCGTGCCATGTGTATAGAAGTTCACCCCATGCAGCGTGTGCAGAAAGCCCCATACACCGGCCCCGAAGAAGGCCAAAACCGCAGAGCCCAGCGTCCACAGAAGGGCAGCATTGTTAGGGTGTTTGCGCTTGCCCTTCCAGACCATGATGAAGGCGAAACAGACCATCGCGAAAAGTGGTGCGACTTCCAGCGTCGAGAAGATCGACCCGATCCACAGCCAGTAGCTCGGCAGCCCGATGTAATAATAATGGTGACCGGTGCCCAGAATTCCCGAAACCAGTGCTAGTCCGGCAATAACATAGAGCCATTTCTCGACCACCTCACGGTCCACCCCGGTCAGTTTCAGCAGCAGATAGGCGAGGATCGCGGCAAGGACGAGCATCCATGTCGCCTCAACCCAGAGATGGACGACAAACCACCAGTACATCTTGTCCAGCGTCAGGTTATGCGGGTTGATGAAAGCAAAGATCCACAGAAGCGACAACAGCCACAGGCCCAGCAAAAGAACCGAGGTGATCGCTGTCTTGCGCCCGGCCAGCACGGTCATCGAAATATTGAACAGGAAGATCAGCGCCGCAACCAGAATCCCCAGTTTGACCCAAAGCGGCTGTTCCAGGAACTCGCGTCCGCCATGAATGCCTAACAGGTAGCTGACAACCGCCCCCAAAGTGCCCACCAGCAGGATACCCAACTGAATATAGGCCAGCGTTGGGGAATAGAGCTCGCGCTCACTTTCTTCGGGGATAAGAAAATAGGCTGCTGCAAAGAAGCCCAGCAGCAACCAGACGATCAGCGAATTGGTATGGATCATCCGCAAAACGTGGAAAGGTAGGATTTCGGACAAGAAGTTGGGGCTGACATAGATCCAGCCTATCAGCAGGCCCATACTGACCTGAACGGCGAACAGTGCAAGAGCGGCGTAGATATACCACTGCGCAACAGCTTGTGTCTTGTATCTCATTTCATCTCTCCTCAGCCGGCATCATTGGGTGGCCAGCCCAGACGGTCGGTATGATCAGCCCAACGCAGGAATTCTGACAGGGCGCGAGTCTCTTCCTCCGTAAGGTCGTAGAAGGGCATCTGTCGGCGGCCCTCAATGCCGCTGGGTTGTGCCTTCAGCCAGCCATCGAGAATCTCATAGGCCGCCTCAGATTCAGCGAGCACACCCCAGCGTGTCATCACATTGCCGACTTCGGGGGCGAAATAGGCGCCCTCACCATGCAAGGTGTGGCAGTTGATGCAGGAATGCATTTCCCAGACCTGTTTGCCCAGAATGACCTCATCGGTCAGAGGCATTCCTGCTGTAGAGACGCGCACGGCGTGGTTATGCGAATGCACAACCAGCGCGACGAAGACCACGACGAAAAAGATGGACCCCCCATAAAAGATATTTCGGGCGCGCGATTTGGTTAGAAACTCAGCCATGTTCGGCCTCCTGCCATCTACGGATAGGCCGTAATAGCTTGGCTAGGCGGCGCAAAGTTTGTGCCAAAGCAATGTTTGGCGCGTTTTTGGTGCTAGTTTGAGCGTAGGGGGTACGCCATGCCTGATACCAGTCTCGATGATCCGAAGCTGCCGATCGCCGATCTTTTGACACGCTGGCCGCAGGCTGTGAGCGCCTTCGCGCTGTACCGCATGGCCTGTCCGGGTTGCCCTATTAGCCGGTTCCATACCGTTCAAGATGCCTGCATGGAATATGATGCGGACGAAAAATTGTTCCGAGCTGAGCTGCACAAAGCCGTCTCGGCCGTGCGGTGATCATCCCTGCGCCAGCATAAACAGCCCATGTGGATTCCGCACGACTATATGTTTGCGCCGACTTTCTACAAGGCCCTGTTTTTCCCATCCGCTGAGGATACGGCTGACTGTGTGAAGCGTCGTGGCTGTGAGTTCCGAAAGGTCGCGTCGTGTTATGGGAAAATCAATCTCGATCCCGCCCTCGACCTTGCGTCCGGCAATATTGACCAGCCGCAAGACCGCATTCGCCACACGCTGTTCGACCTGCTGTGTCGCCATTTCGACGAGACGCAGGTTCATTTCCTCGATCCGGGCGCCAACAACCTTGTAGCTGCTTACAGCAAACCCGTCATATTCTGCGGCGTAGCTGTCCCACAGGCGCATGGGCCAGCTCAGCGCCAGTGATTCTGTTACCGCAATGGCCGTCGCAGGATAAGTGTCTCGCCCCAGCGCGCGGGCAATCCCGCAAAGCTGTCCTGATGGGATGTGCAAGGCGGTCACCTGTTCACCTGACGGCGTTATACGCACAACCCGCAGGCACCCGTCCAGTAGCAGGAAAAAACGCTCCGCCGCATCGCCTTCGTGAAATAGCGTGGCCCCTTCCTTATAACGCTGCACACTGGCCTGATCGAGGATCGTGTGAATTTGGCCGCCAGCAAGTCGTGCAAAGGGCGGCAGGTGCTTCAGCAGACTTTCATCAAGCCGCGGCAAAGTTTTTCGAGCGTTAATCGGTGCCATGATTCTTTTGTGCCATGATATCTTAAGCACGACCAGAGAATGATGGTGACTCCTTCGCTTTCGACACATTCGAAAACCGTATTTTTGCTGAAAGTTTGCGCCAGCACAAATTTAGTTGAAAACGCGCAGATATTCCAAACGCATGGTACATCGAACTTGCGCCGCCGGAGCAAGAAGGGAAGGACTGCGCTTTGTTATTGATACCGGAAGACTGCTAGTCTGAATGGCACCTCGCCCGTAAGACAAAGACTTGACGCATGTCAATGAAGCCCGACAGATGTTTCTTTATTCTACACTCAAAACCTACGTCTTCACCCCAGCCGTTGCCAGCCAGTTGCCAAGACCCCCAGCCCGAAAGATTACCTTATGGACCCTGTCATTGACCGATACGCCCGCCGCGCTTCCCCGCGCTATACCAGCTATCCGACAGCACCGCATTTTGGTAAGGAGGTCGATGAAACCTGCTATCGGGGCTGGTTGGCCGATCTGGACCCTTCGGTACCGGTCTCACTCTATCTGCATGTGCCCTTCTGCCGGCAGATGTGCTGGTATTGCGGCTGCAACATGAAACTGGCGGCGCGGTATGATCCGGTCGCGGATTATGCACGCACCCTGCGCAAGGAAATCGCGCTGACCGCCGATGCGCTGCCCACGCGCATGACAGTCTCGCATCTGCACTGGGGCGGGGGCACGCCCACGGCGCTGTCGCCCGATGATCTTGCGGTCCTGATGGGCGATGTCCGCGCACGCTGGGATTTCGCGCCGGATGCCGAAATCGCCATCGAAAGCGACCCACGAACGCTGACGCCCGAGATGGCCGCGCGCATCGGTGCGCTTGGGTTTACCCGTGCAAGTTTCGGGGTGCAGGAATTCAACATGAAGGTGCAAAAGGCCATCAACCGGGTGCAACCCCCCGCGATGGTACGCGATTCGGTCGAACAGTTGCGCGCGGGCGGTGTGTCGGGCATCAATTTCGACCTGATCTATGGCCTGCCTTACCAGACAGTCGAAAGTCTGGTCGAAACCGTGAAGATCAGCGCGGGAATGCGGCCGGACCGCGTGGCGCTGTTTGGCTATGCGCATGTGCCCTGGATGGCCAAGAACCAGCGCATGATCGATACAGACACCCTGCCTGGCGCCGAAGAACGCGCAGCCCAAGCCAGCGCCGCCGCCGAGGCACTGGCTGCTGAGGGCTATGTTGCAATAGGGCTGGACCATTTCGCACTGCCCGATGATGAACTGGCCATTGCTGCGCGCGATGGGTGGCTGCGGCGAAACTTTCAGGGCTACACAACCGATCAGGCCGAAACGCTGATTGGGATCGGGGCCACCTCGATCGGGCGCACGCCAGCAGGCTATTTGCAAAACATCGCAGAAACCGGCGCATGGGTCCGCGCGGTGGAGGCCGGTCACCTGCCCATTGCCAAGGGCCGGGCCTTCGTCGGAGAGGATCGGTTGCGCGCCGAGGTGATCGAGCGGTTGATGTGTGACGGGCATGTGGATGCCGCGCATATCGGCGCGAAACATGGTGCGCCCTTGGACTGGTGGCACGATGCGGCAGAAGGGCTTGCCGAGATGCAGGCGGATGGCCTTGTCTGTGTTCGCGGCGGTCAGGTCACGATGACTGATCGCGGTCGCCCGTTGGTTCGCTTGGCTGCAGCCGCGTTTGACATATATCTAGCCGACAGTACGGCCCGGCATTCGGTTGCGGTCTGACCAAGTATCGCCGTGCTGCCTGTCACGGTTGATACATCTGGCGCATCTTCTGGGATGATTTTTATCATGCCCAAATCCCGACTGTTTTTGTCGGTTTGGCATTTACGCGGAGCACATGCTTGATTATAATCAAGCATGTGCTTTAAGGAGGCCCCACCCCATGACAACAACCGCCAGACAAAGCCGCGAGTGGACAGGCCCTGCCTTGCTCAGCTACGGGTTTCGGCCCTTTTTTCTGTTCGCTGGCATTTGGGCGGCCTTCGCAATGGGGGTCTGGATCGTTTTGCTGACCGGACGTGATCCCCTACCCGTCGCCTTCACGCCCACAGATTGGCATGTGCATGCCTTTGTGTTCGGCTATCTCTCTGCCGTTATCGCAGGTTTTCTGCTGACGGCGGTGCCCAACTGGACCGGACGCCTGCCGGTGGTGGGCTGGCCGCTTGCTGGGCTGCTAGGCTTGTGGCTGCTGGGGCGTCTGGCGGTGCTGATCGGCGGGGGCTGGCCCGCATGGGTCGTGGCCGCGCTGGATCTGGGCTTGTCCGTGGCGCTGATCGCCTTTCTTGCGCGCGAGATTTTCAGCGGGCGCAACTGGCGCAACCTGCCGGTTCTGGGGCTGATGGCACTGTTTGCTGTGGCCAATGGTCTGTTCCATATGGAGGCGCAGCAAGGCCCCGCACAGGACGGCTATGGCCTGCGGTTGGGGCTGGCGGCTGTGCTGATGCTGATTGCCCTGATCGGCGGGCGGATTGTTCCAAGTTTCACGCGCAACTGGCTGGCCAAACGGAATGCCTCGCGGCTGCCTGTCGCGTTCAACCGGGCTGACGGGGCAGTATTGGCGCTGACCGGCGTTGCGCTGCTGGCGTTTGTGATTGCCCCTTATGGCGCAGTCACCGCCATCCTGTGCCTTGGTGGCGGGCTGGCAAATCTGTGGCGCGTCGCGCGTTGGCAGGGCTGGCAGACAAGGTCCGAGCCGTTGGTCTGGGTGTTGCACGCAGCTTATGTCATGCTCGCGCTTGGCTTCGTGGTTGTGGGCGCGTCCGCCCTTGATTTGATGCCGCAATCGGGCGCGCGTCATGTCTGGATGGCTGGCGCGATCGGGTTGATGACGCTTGCCGTTATGACCCGCGCAAGCCTTGGTCATGCGGGCTTGCCGCTGACCGCAAGCCGCCCGGTGGCCGCGCTGTATCTGGCGCTGATCGGGGCGACTGCCGCGCGCCTGCTGGCCGGGCTTGCACTTGGTCAGGTCTGGCTGCTGCATTTGTCTGCGTCGCTGTGGATTCTGGCCTTTGGTGGCTTCGCGCTGATCTATTGGCCCATTCTGACACGCCCGAAACGCACGGCCAAACCCGCCAGCCGCGCCCAACCGGCATGAGCGGCTGGGCCACCTATATCGGCGCATGGGCGCTGTTTTTGCTCACCCATGCAGTGCCAGTGCGCCCGCCAGTCAAGCCGTGGCTGGTCGCGCGACTCGGCCCAGTGGGCTACGGGGCTGCCTATTCCGCGCTTTCGCTTGGGGTGCTGGCAGGGCTGTTCATTGCTGCGGCCCGCGCGCCATATGTCCCGTTGTGGCCCATGCCCGTAGCCGCGCACTGGATCGCTTTGGCCACGATACTGCCTGCCGTGGCTCTGCTGTCTCTGACACTCGGGCGGCCCAACCCGTTCTCTTTCGGGGGTGCAAATAATGACCGATTCGACCCACAGCGTCCCGAACTGATGGGGCGCATCCGCCACCCTGTACTGGCGGCGCTTGGTCTGTGGGCAGGCGCGCATCTGATCGTCAATGGTGCCTTGGCCCATGCGCTTATGTTCGGCGGTTTTGCAGCTTTCGCGGCGCTGGGAATATGGCTGATCGACCGGCGTAAACAGCGCGAGATGGGCGCTACCGCATGGCAAGATTTACGCAGGCGCAGCCGAAGCGCGCGCGTCACACTGCCCCCGCAAGCAGGGGGGCGCCTTGCCGCCGGTGTCATTGTGACCTGCGCACTGATTGCCAGCCATCACTGGCTGTCCGGTGTGGTGATCTGGCCGCGGTTTCTGCCTTAGCCCGATTTTGGCCGAAATGCCTTGCTGCGCGCCGGGTCCGTCTCGATGCGGCGCGCGCCGATCAGGTCCAGGCAATAGGGCACAGCGGCAAAGACGGCGGCAAGGCAAGTCGCAATCGCTGCGGGCTTGCCGGGCAATGTGATGAACAGGGTCTTGCCCCGCACGCCAGCGCCCTGACGCGACAGGATCGCCGTGGGCACTTCGCTCAACGAGGCGCGGCGCATTTCCTCGCCGAAACCGGGCAGATCAAACTCGATGATATCCGCCAACGCCTCGGGGGTGCGGTCACGCGGGGCGGGCCCTGTGCCGCCAGTCACCAGCACCAGATCAGCGCCGCCCTCAGCCAGTGCGCGCATGGCATTGGCGACAATGTCGCGCTCGTCGGCAACAATCTGGCGGGTTACATCCAGCGGCGATGTGATGGTCGCACGCAGCCAGTCCTCGGCAGCGGGTCCGCCCAGATCGGCATACTCCCCGCGCGCGGCACGATCCGACACGGTCAGAATGGCGATGCGCGCAGGCTCAGGCGGCATGACGCTGCCCCGCGCGCAGGCACCAGTCGGTGACATAAGCCAAATCCGCAGGCAGCCCCTCGGCCATCCCGTCGGCGAATGCCTCGAATGCGGGCAGGTTCAACCCATTGACGCCCACAAGGACCGGCAGGCCCAGACAGACAGCATCGCCAATGACGGGGGCAAAGCCGCCCCCTTCGGCCTCAGATTTACCAAATTTGTTGACGATCAGCAACTCCGACCCAGAAAGCGCAGCCTCGGTCGTGGCGACAGCCTGTGTCAGAACACTGGTATCAAGCGTGCAGCCGCGCGCGAAGGCACCGCGATCTTCGCTGATGCGCAACACCTGACCCGATGACAGAAGCCGCAGATCCATGTCGCATTTGCGCCGGTCCGCGCGGGCCGTATTGGTCTGCACAGTCCCGCAGAGCGTTAGACGACCGGCCAGAGCGTCGACCACCTGCGCCAGAAACAGATCGCTCGCGCCACGTCCGGGCAGGCTGATATATCCCAATCTCATCATGCGCGTCCTTTGCCGTCATTCGTTTCATAAGGTATAGGCCATTGGCCACCATCAGCCCTTGACATGAATCAATAGCAATTTGATCTTCACAGACTTCTCTGCAAAACCGACAAAAATATTTGATCTGCATCAATGCATATAAATTGATTATTATCAATTATTATCGAACATCCAACGAAAGTGACTCGTATGACCCGGATTAACCTTTCGCAACCAACCTCCCATTGCGCCACATCACAGCCCGGCATCGCGGAGTTATTGCGCAGCTACGGCATTGCCAGATGCTTTGGTGAACTGCGCCCGCTGCGTGATATCCTCTCGGAACTGGACCTTGACGACGCAGAATTCGACACCCGCAGCGCAGAACTGGCCGCACATTCCTGCAAGGACGTGCCGGAAGCGACCAGCGCAATGATTGACTATATCCTGCGTCGCTATCACCAGACCCATCGGGGCGATCTGGCCGAACTGATCCTGCTGGCCGACAAGGTGGAAACAGTCCATTCTGATGACCTTGCAGCACCAAAGGGCCTGGCGGCATGTCTGGCCGAGATCGAGGCCGAACTGGAATCTCATATGCAGAAAGAGGAACATATCCTGTTTCCGATGATGAAAGCCGGCGGCCATCCGATGATTGCGCATCCGATCGCGGCGATGATGGCCGAGCATGACAGCCATGCAGCCCGGCTGGAAGCGCTGACCCGTAATTTCACGCCGCCAGAACATGCCTGCGGGTCCTGGCGCGCATTGTGCCACGGGGTCGAGGCGCTGACTGCCGACCTGATTGTCCATATGCATCTGGAAAACACGGTTCTTTTCCCTCGGTTTATGTAAAAAAAGCCCCGGCCACGCGGGCCAGGGCAGTTACAGATCATCTGTGGGATTACAGACAACCTGCAGGGACGTTTCAGGCGGACGAGATGCTGTGACGCCAATTTGCCCCCGCGCCATCGCGCCCGTATCCGTCGCAGAACTGCATGCCGGGATGGGCGGCGCTCAATGTGTCGATCAGGGTCGCTGCAGACAATTCACTGGCCAGAAGCTGCGCATAATCGTGGCAGATTGCGTCGAACCCCACAGATTGCGGCTGCAACCGCAGCGCCGATACGCCCATGTCCCGATACTGTGCGACATGTTCCGCCATGCAGGCATAGGATTGGCTGAGGGTCTGCACGCCGTTGACTGTCAGAAATCGCTGGCCTTCCAATGTGTCCACATCGCGCCCATCCGGGTCTTGCTCGCACACAAACTGGCAGGAATCCTTGGCCCGTTCATGCAGCCGCGCATGGTAGCACCGCCCGGAAATGGCCAGCGGCAAACGCCCGTGCCCCCAGACTTCCAGCGCGACGCCTTCGGCATGCGCGACCTGCGCCAGCACAGCAATGGCGGACATCGGCAATTCCGGCGGCAAGCAAATGCGCTCGGCCCCGCGCCGGGCCAGCCAGCGCAATGTGCCTTCATTGTAGACATTGACCAGCGGCCCCACCCAGAAGGGCACACCTTCCGGGATATGATGCAGCGCGCTCAGGTCATTGACCTCGACCGGCACGCCCATCCCCAACAGATCCGCTGTCAGCTTGCGTTCGCGTTTGAGCGTGATCAGCGCAAGCGAGGTCAGTGCGACCTGCTTGCCGGCCGCCTGCAACAGCTCCACGGCTTGCGGGATTTCATCCTGCCAGAACGGCAGGCGTTTCGAGCAGACCAGCTCACCCAACACCACGCGCGCGACAGGCGCATCGGCTAGCCCGGTATAGAAACTGCGCACCGACTCGGCGCTCCAGAAAAACGGATTCGGGCCAATTGTCAGGTCCATCGCATCACCTCCAGGTCTTGGCATAAGCGCCCGTCGTGGCGGCCTGCCCTTCGGACAGTCGCGCAAGCGCCAGTGCAGGCGGGGTGCGGCCCGCTTCCATCGCATCCGTCACGGCACGGAAGGCCCGCACGATCTGCGCCACATAGGCGCGCGAGCGCTGCCGCCCTTCGATCTTCAGCGCTGTCACCCCGGCCTGAGCCAGTTTCGGCACAAGGGTCGAGGCATCAAGGCTGACCGCATCTTCGAACACATGGCCAGTCTTGTCGCCCGAAGTGAAACAGCCTTTGCAGAGTGTCGGATAGGGCGCGGCAGCCCCCTTGGGCGTGCGGTGGATGGTAAATCCGCCCAGCCGCGCCACGCTGTCTGTGCCATCCGTCGCGTAATCGACATGTTCGGGCGGCGAGCAGACCCCGTTCATATTGGGCGAACGGCCCGTGGCGTAGGACGACAACGAACAGCGCCCTTCAGCCATGACGCATAGGCCCCCGAACACGAACACTTCCGTTTCCACATCGATCTCGCGGTTGATCGCCGCGATTTCCTCGACACTCAGCACACGCGGCAGAACCACGCGGCGCACATCAAAAGCAGAGGCGTAGAGATTGATCGCATCGGGATTGGCGGCAGCGGCCTGCACGGACAGATGACGGCGCAGGTCAGGGTGACGTTCGGCGGCGTAAGCCAGCAAACCCAAGTCGGCCAGAATGACCGCATCCGCGCCCGCGCGTTCTGCATCGCCCACGGCCGAATGCCACAGCGACTCGCGCCCCGCAGTCGGGAAGGTGTTGATCGCCACCAGCACTTTTGCGCCGCGCGCATGCGCGTAGCCCACAGCCGCGGCCAGTTCCGCGCGCGAGAAATTCAGGCCGGGGAAGTTGCGCGCATTGGTTTCATCGGCGAAACCGCAATAGATGCAATGCGCGCCCGCATCGACGGCAGCGCGCAAGGCGGCGGGTGTTCCAGCAGGGCAGACCAGTTCCATCAATAGACCTCCTGTGGGGCGCGGCGCAGATGCAGGCCAGTCAGCCGCTCCAGCGGCGCAAGGGCCAACCGCAGCGGTGGGGCGAGCAGCGGCAGCGCGCGTGCGATCTCGCAGCTCAGATCCAGTTCCGCATCATCCAGCGCATTGCGCAGCGCCAGAACGGCAGAGGTGTCACCCTCGATCTGCAGCGCCCCTGAGAAATAGAGCGAGTCCCCATCCTCGACCCCATGCAGCATGGCCAGAAACGCGGCCAGAGTGCCTGCAATGCGCGCATCCGCGTCACGCGCCGCAGAACGGCGGAAGGCGCGCAATTCTGCCTGCGCGGGATCAAGGTGCAGGATGAAGGGCAGGTCGGTGATATCCAAGGCGAATTTGTATGTTTGATATTTATCAATACGTGTCAAGATCTGTGGATGGGTGCGCAATAAGTTACGGGCAAGCTGACTCAGCGCCATCGAGACAGGCCAGAGCGGCAAAACATGCATTGGTGCTGTCAATAAAGCGGGTATTTGGATGCTCTGATGTTCGTTGCGCATAAGCCTGCCCTGCAGTCGCACTGTGATGACATGCTTTCGCTATCAGAAGTAGAACTGTTATTGTTTGACATAAATCAATCATCAGTGAGATTTTGTCTGCTATCCGACAGCCATCTTTTCCGTCAGGCTGTCATGCGTCAACTTCCGCCCTTCCCCGATCTGCGCGCCTATCTCGCCTGGCTGGACGGGCGCGACGATATGCTTGCCGTTCCCGAACCTGTCGATCTGCGCCATGAAATGACCGCCGTGCAACTGGCAGCCTTGCGCACGGGCGGCCCGGCCCTGCGGTTTGATCACGCCCATGAGGGTGGCAGGCGCGCGTCGATGCCAGTCATCGCCAATCTTTTCGGCACCCGCGCGCGGGTCGCGGCGGGTCTGGGCATGACGCTGGCCGACCTGCCGCAACTGGGTGCTTTCCTTGCCGCCCTGCGCAGCCCTGCCCCTGTGGATGGCATGCGCGATGCGCTGTCGCGCTGGCCGATGCTGCGCGCCGCACTGAGCGCGCGGCCGCAAACCATCCGCCGCGCACCTGTACAACAGGCGCAGGATATTGCCGATCTGACACAGGTTCCCGTGCAAACCCCCTGGCCGCTGGATGCAGGCCCGCTGATCACATGGCCAGTGGTCATAACCCGCCCGCATGGGACAACGCCCGACCAGATCGCGCGCTACAATCTGGGCGTTTACCGCGCACAGGTGCTGGGGCCGGATCGGTTGATCCTGCGCTGGCTGGCGCATCGGGGCGGCGCAGCCCATGCCCGCACATGGGCGCAGGCACGCGACCCCATGCCCGTGGCCATTGCGCTGGGGGCTGATCCGGCAACCCTGTTGTCTGCCGCCCTGCCCTTGCCCGAAACGGTGTCGGAACTGGGTTTTTCAGGTATACTGCGTGGCACACGCACTGAACTCGTCGCGGCGAAAACCGTGCCGCTGATGGTGCCTGCGCAGGCCGAGATCATGCTGGAGGGCTGGATTCATCCAGAAGACACCGCCCCCGAAGGCCCGTTCGGCGACCATACCGGCTATTACAATTCCGTCGAGCGCTTCCCGGTGATGCGCATTTCGGCCATCACGCATCGGCGCCACCCGCTTTACCTGTCCACAGTGACAGGACGCCCACCTGATGAGCCGTCAGTGATCGGCGAGGTGTTCAACGATCTGGCGCTGCCCGTGATCCGCGCACAGATCCCTGAAATCCGCGATCTGTGGTTACCGCCCGCAGGCTGTTCCTATCGCATCGCCGTGGTGCAGATCGACAAGCGCTATCCCGGTCAGGCACGGCGCGTGATGATGGCGCTTTGGGGGATGCTGCCGCAATTCAGCTACACGAAGCTGGTGATCGTCATCGATACCGATATCGACCCGCGCAACTGGGATGACATTGCCTGGGCGCTGTCCACCCGGATGGACCCCGGCCGCGATCTGATGGTGCTGGAGCGTACACCGATGGATTATCTCGATTTCGCCTCCCCGCTTGAAGGGCTGGCAGGCAAGCTGGGCGTGGATGCGACGACCAAGATCGGCGCGGAGACCACCCGCGACTGGGGGCAGGTCATGGCGCTGGACCCCGCGCATGAAGCCCGCGCGGCTGAATTTGTCGCGCGCCATATCAGCAAGGCCCGCCCATGAGTCCGCGTGTGATCCTTGGCGTCTCTGGCGCATCCGGCGCGGCGCTGGCGCTCGATTCAGCACGCCATCTGGCGCAGATGGGGGTTGTAATCGATCTGGTCACGACGCGCATGGCGCGGCACACCTGCGATCTGGAACTGGGGCCAGAGGCAACCGCAGAGTTGGAGGGGTTGGCCGATGTGATCCATGACGGTCAGAACATGGGCGCGACGATTGCCTCTGGCAGCTATCCGGTCGCAGGCATGATCGTCGCACCCTGTTCGATGCGTAGCCTTGCCGCCATTGCAAGCGGGCTTGACGACACGCTGCTGACCCGCGCGGCAGGGGTGCAACTGAAGGAACGCCGCCCACTGGTGCTGCTTGCGCGAGAGGCCCCGCTGACGCTCGCGCATCTGCGCAACATGACCCGTGTGACCGAAATGGGCGGCATCATCCTGCCGCCAGTACCTGCTTTCTATCTCAAACCCGAAAGTGTGCAGGACATAACCGCTCAGATCGCTGCGCGGGCTGTCGATCTGCTGCGACTTGGGGCCGTTCAGGCCGCAGCATGGCAGGGTTGAAAACCAGTCAGGCCCATTTTCATCTTGCCAAAAATACTCAATGGACCACGGCGTCTGGTCACAGCGGCAAGATCTCGACCAGAGCACCGCGCGCCATATCTTCAGCCTCTGCCGGGATCATGACCAGAGCATCCGCCTCGGCCAGTTGCGCAATGCGGTGTGACCCTGCCCCGTCAAGGCACGCCACCTGCAAAACACCGCGCCCGGAATGGCCCAGAATGCGCGCAGGCCGGTATTCGCAGCGCCCCGGCTTGTGCCGGATCGCCGCGCCAAGTGCAGCCAGCGTCTTTGTGGGGCCGGGCATCGCAAGCCCTGCCATGCGCCCAGCCAGAACCTGCCCGACAATATGCCATGTCACAAAGGCGGCCACCGGATTACCCGGCAATCCCAGCCAGAGCGCGTGCCCGACCTGCCCGATCGAGAGTGGCTTGCCCGGCTTCATGGCAAGCTTCATCACCTCGACCTGCCCGCCCAGATCCTTGATCACAGCGGCCATGTGATCCTCATCGCCCACAGACACACCGCCCGTCGTGATCACGATATCGGCCTGCGCCATGGCATTGGACACGGCTTCGCGCAATGTTTCAGGATCATCGGCACATGCGGGCAGCGCAATGCGCTCGAACCATGCGCGGTCAAGGGCGGCGCTCAGCATGGCATGATTGGCGTCCCATATCTGGCCGGGTTCAAGCGCGTTACCCGGTGCCACAAGTTCACTGCCAGAACACAGGATCGCAACCCGAACCCGGCATCTGACATCCACCTGCGCCAGACCGGCCCCCGCCAGCGCGGCGGCTTCGCGCGCACCGATGATGCGGCCCGCCGACAGCAAGGGCATTCCGGCGGCGAGATCATCGCCCGCGCGGCGGATATGCTGCCCAGCACGGGGCCTGTTGGAAATGGCGACCGCCTCGCCCACGCGGCGCAAGTCCTCTTGGGCGATGACCACATCCGCCCCTTGCGGCAGCGGCGCACCTGTCAGGATGCGCATGGCAGAAGATGGCGGCAAGACCCCCGGCGCATCGCCTGCACGGATACGCCCTGCGAGTGGCAAGACCCACGGCCCCTGCCCATCCAGATCAGCCAGCCTGCATGCATAGCCATCCATCGCAGCATTGTCGAAGAGCGGAAACGGAACCGGCGCAGGAATATCATGCGCCAGAGCCCGGCCCGTTGCAGCATGAAGCGGCAGTGTTTCGATCTGTGGCACCTGCGCGACCAGCACCAGCCCGCGCGCAATGGCCTGATCGACCGGGACCAGTCCCAGTGCAGCATCACACCCACAGGCGGCCGGGTCGGGGCGGTGAAAGGTCTGATAAATAGTCATTGCTGAACTCCAAGGCTCGCAGTGTCAATCCGCGCCAAGGCACGCGCGCAGGCGCTGTCCATAAGCGGCGGTTGCGCGCGTCTCTCGCAGATCTCGGCCATGAGCGCGGATTTGTCCTGTTCAGTCAGCCGCAAGCGCGCCAGCGGCAGCAGGATGGCATTTTCTACGATCAGATGGCGGCGCTCGGATGCGGCGAGCCTGCACAGCGCGTCGCGATCCTCAGGCGCGGGCAAAGCGCCATCGGCCATGCAGGCCAGCGCAGGCACCAGAAGGGCAAAAGCGGCTTCTGCGATTTCATGTTCGCGCGCCAGCCGGTTCAGCGTTTTATCCAACTCATCTTCGGGCAGCGCGCGCGCACGCAGGCGCGGGAACAGAGCTTTTTCCTCATCGTCGAAATGCATGGGCAGATCGCGGCAAAGATTGACCAGAATCCGCCGCGCCAATTCCGCTCTGGGCTGAGTTGCCGCTGCGAGCAATTCCATATCAGCGCAAAGCTGGCGCTGATTGAAATGCTCCTCATATATGGCCTCGATCGGACATTCGGAGGCGCTAAGCCGCGGGCGTGCGGCGCGCGCACCCCGTATTGTGCCGGTATCGCGGTCAAGATGGCTCTCGTACCTTATTTTCACGCCGGACATGGCCGACCCCTTTCATGCTCAGGCGGCTTGCAGCGCAACGCCCTCGATCTGCGCTTGCGCGACAAGACCCGCTGTGAATCTGGCAGCCGCCCGCGCCCATGCCGCCTTGGCATGAGCATCGTGCAGCCGTGGCAACACTGTCTCGAATGGCAGGACCTCGCCGCGCGCGCGCGCATCAAGCCGGATCAGATGCAGCCCAAAGCGGGTTTCCACCGGGTCACTAATCTGGCCTTCCTCCAGTGCCTCCAGCGCGGCTTCGAATTCCGGCACCGTGTCGCCCTGCCCCAACTGGCCAAGCAGCCCGCCATTATCCTTGGACGAACAGGCCGAATGGGTGCGCGCCAGTTCACCAAAGCGGCGTGGGTTGGCGCGCAGTTCCGCCAACACGGCTTTTGCATGGGCGTGCAAGGCGGCCATATCGTCCTGGCGCGGGAAGAGGATATGCGCTGCCTCATAGAGCGAGGGCGCACGGAACCGGTCGGGATGCGCGTCATAGAGGCGACGCAAATCGGCTTCATCCGCTGCGGCGGGCATGATTGCCACCTCTGCAAGCTGTCGGATCAGCGCTTCGTCCTCGGTCTCAACCTGACCCGGTGCAATTTCCACCGGATCAGGGGACAGGCCACGCGCGCGGGCCTCTTGCAGCATCAATTCGCGGATGGCGAGCGCGCGCGCGGCAGCTTTCCAGGCCAGCCCCGGCTTCTCTTTCGGGGCTGGGTGGTTCTGGGCCTCGGCCGCAATGCGTTCGGCCGAGATTTCAATGCCGTTGACAAAAACAGGCGGCAGAAGCGGTTTCATGGGACGTTTCCTTACTCAGCAGGGGTTGGGGCTTTGGGCTTCGGGGCCATGCCCGCAGCTTTCATCGCGCGCTTGTCACGGGCAAAGGGCTTCAGACCCGTCCGCGCTGGCTTTGCGCCCTCACGCGAGCGTACGATCTGATAGCCGGGCCGCCACAGAAAGCGGATCGGAACCGACAACATGTGCACCAGACGGGTGAAGGGGAATAGCGCCACAATCACCATGCCAAGGAAGATGTGGAACTTGTAGAGCCAATGCACATTGACGACTTCCTGCCAGGCATTGATCTGCAGCCCCATGACCGATTGCGACCAGGTCATGAACTGGATCATCTTGGACCCGTCCATATGGCCCAGCGTCAGGATGATCGTGCCCATGCCAACCACGATTTGTAGCCACAGGATCGCCAGAATGCCGATATCGGCGAAGCTGGAATTATTGCGGATGCGCGGATCACTTAAGCGGCGATGCAACAGCATGGTGCAGCCCACAAAGGCCGCAGCCCCCGCGATGCCGCCGATGATGACAGCCATCCATTGTTTCAGCCCGTAGCTGATGCCCAAAGCGTCCAGCAGCCAGATCGGGGTGAACAGACCGATCAGGTGGCCGAAGAACAGCACGATGATGCCCACATGGAACAGCACGGACCCCCAAACCAGTTGCTTGCGCCGCAGAAGTTGGCTGGAAGATGATTTCCACGTGAAGGGGTCCCGCTCGTAGCGCGCGATGGTCCCGATCAGGGCTATGGCCAGCACCGCATAGGGCAGGATGCCGAAGATAAGATAGTCTAGGCTAAAGTTTCCAAACATTGTCTCGTGCTCCTACATCTGGCCCGGTGCGACTGTGCGCGGGGCGGCAGGCATGTCCATTTTCGCCAGAATGTCCCGGCTGATGGGGCATCCGGCATTGGGATCGGGGCCGAAAGTGACCATTGCTTCTTCCCAGACGGCATCGAGGGCTTCCAGATCCTCGGGGTCATCATCCTTTTCGGACAACAGCGCCTCGGCCTCGGGCGAAGTGTCCACCTGCGCCAGTGTCACCAATGCCGCCAGCACCGCCGCATAAGCGCTTTCGCGCCGCGCAAGACGTTCGGCCAGTGCCACAAGGATGTGACCCGCATCGGCAAGGATTTCGCGCGCCTGTTCCGGCGGTTGTGTGGACAGGAATTCCAGCAAAACCGGCAGGTGGTCAGGCAGTTCAGGCCCGACCAGATCGAACCCGCCCGCGCGGTAGGTTTCCAGCAGGTCTACCATGGCACCGCCCCTGTCACGGCCTTCCCCGTGGATGTGTTCAAACAGGTTCAGCGACAGCGTACGCGCGCGGTCGAATTGCAGGACATAGCGTTCCTGCAAATCATAGATGTCGCCCTGTTCCAGTTCATGCAGAAGCGGTTCCAGCTTGGCCCGCTGGCTGGCATGAAGCAGGCCTTCGTCACAGAGGACCTGCCCGATTTCAGAAACCGCTGCCTGCAATTCCGGGGTCGGATAGGTTAGCAAGGCGGAAAGTGCGTGATATGTTTTCATGACTGGATGAACTCCTGTGGGCTGCGGAATTTCTTGCCGCCAGAGAACAGCGAATTGCCGCTGCTGCCGGTAGAACAGCCATTGCCATCGGTGAAGCCGCAGCCCCCCTTCAGGTCATAGGCATCTTCGACAAGTTCCCGATGCGTGGTCGGGATGACGAAACGATCCTCATAATTGGCAATCGCCATCAGTTGATACATCTCGTCGATCTGATCGGGCGTCATGCCAACACGGTTCGCCACGCCCAGATTGATCACGCCATCCACAGTTTTTGATCGCATATAGGACCGCATCGCCAGCATCCGTTCCAGCGCGCTGACAACGGGGGCTTCATCGCCCGCCGTCAGCATATTGGCCAGATAGCGAACCGGAATACGCAAGGATGCTACATCCGGCATATCGTCCTGCGCGCTGATCTTGCCTGCCTCGGCCGCGTTCTGGATGGGCGAGAGTGGCGGGATATACCACACCATAGGCAGGGTGCGGTATTCGGGGTGCAGCGGGAAGGCGATCTTCCATTCCATCGCCATTTTCCAGATGGGCGAATTCTGCGCGCCCTTGATCCAATCCTCGGGAATGCCCTCGGCGCGCGCGGCTTCAATCACTGCGGGGTCGTTGGGGTCAAGGAACACGTCAAGTTGCGCATTATAGAGTTGCTTTTCATCTGCAACGCTGGCCGCCTGCCCGATCTTGTCGGCGTCATACAGCATGACACCCAAGTAGCGAATACGCCCCACGCAGGTTTCCGAGCACACCGTCGGCTGGCCCGATTCCAGACGCGGATAGCACAGCGTGCATTTCTCGGATTTGCCCGAAGACCAGTTGTAATAGATCTTCTTGTAAGGGCAGCCAGAAACACACATCCGCCAGCCGCGGCATTTTTCCTGATCGATCAGAACAACGCCATCATCTTCGCGCTTGTAGATCGCACCTGACGGGCAGGACGCCACGCAAGCGGGGTTCAGGCAATGCTCGCACAGGCGGGGCAGATACATCATGAAGGTATTTTCATATTCCCCATAGATGTCCTTCTGAATCCCCTCGAAATTGGAATCCTGCGACCGTTTGGCGAATTCGCCACCAAGGATTTCTTCCCAGTTTGGCCCCCATTCGATCTTTTCCATCCGCTCGCCCGTGATCTTGGAGCGCGGGCGCGCGGTGGGGAATGCCTGCATCTGCGGCGCGGATTTCAGGTGGTCATAGTCGAAATCGAACGGCTCGTAGAAATCATCGATTTCGGGCAGGTCGGGATTGGCGAAGATATTCGCCAGAATCCGCCATTTACCGCCTTGCTTCGGCTGCAAGCTGCCCGACGCCGTGCGCGTCCAGCCGCCATTCCAGCGTTTCTGGTTTTCCCAATCCTTGGGATAGCCAATGCCCGGCTTGGTTTCGACATTGTTAAACCATGCATATTCAACGCCCTCGCGCGAAGTCCAGACGTTCTTGCAGGTCACAGAGCAGGTGTGGCACCCGATACATTTATCGAGGTTCAGCACCATACCGATTTGGGCACGAACTTTCATTCTGCTGCCTCCACTTTTGCGGGCTTATCCAGCCAATCCACGTTTTCCATTTTCCGAACGATGACCATTTCATCGCGGTTCGCACCCACAGTTCCGTAGTAGTTGAACCCGTAGGACAGTTGCGCATAGCCCCCGATCATATGCGTGGGCTTGGGGACCGTCCGCGTGACCGAGTTGTGAATGCCCCCGCGCTGGCCGGTGATCTGGCTGCCGGGCGTGTTCACGATTTTCTCCTGTGCGTGATACATGAACAGCGTGCCGTCCTTCATGCGCTGGCTGACCACCGCGCGCGCGGCAATCACACCGTTGGAATTGAACACCTCGACCCAGTCATTATCGACAATGCCAGCCTTGGCCGCGTCCACTTCCGACAGCCAGACGACCGGCCCGCCACGGTTCAGTGTCAGCATCAGCAGGTTGTCGGAATAGGTGGAATGTATGCCCCATTTCTGGTGCGGGGTGATGAAGTTCAGCACCACATGCTTTTCGGCCGATTTCAGCGATTTGGTCGCGTCACCAGTGATGGTTTTCAGGTCCACCGGCGGCCGCCATGTGACGAAGAACTCGCCAAAGGCGCGCATCCATTCATGGTCCTGATACAGTTGCTGGCGACCCGATACCGTGCGCCACGGGATCAATTCATGCACATTGGTCCAGCCTGCGTTGTAGCAAACCTCCTCAGACTCAATACCCGACCATGTGGGGCTAGAGATGATCTTGCGCGGCTGGGCGGCGATGTCGCGGAAGCGGATCTTTTCGTCTTGCTTGACCTCGGCCAGATGGGCGTGGTTTTGCCCCGTGGCCTTTTCCAGCGCTTTCCATGCCTTGACGGCAACTTCGCCATTGGTTTCGGGTGCCAGCATCAGCACCACCTCGCAGGCGTCAATGGCAGACTCGATCTTGGCCATACCCTTGGTCGGCCCATCGGTATGGGTGCCGTTCAGCGCCTTCAGGTGGTGGACTTCGGTTTTCGTATCCCACGCAATCCCCTTGCCGCCATTGCCGACCTTTTCCATCAACGGCCCAAGGGCGGTGAAGCGGGCATGCAGGTTCGGGTAATCGCGTTCCACGGCAATATAGGCAGGCGCCGTCTTGCCGGGGATCAGGTCACATTCGCCGCGCTTCCAGTCCTGCACGAAAGGCTGTGCCAATTCGCCGGGGCTGTCATGCTGCAAGGGCAGTTGCACAATGTCGGTTTCCACCCCCAGAACTTCCGGCGCCACGTCCGAGAATTTCTTGGCAATCGCCTTGAAAATTTCCCAGTCGGTCTTGGATTCATACGCCGGGTCCACCGCCGCTTGCAGCGGGTGAATGAACGGGTGCATGTCGGACGTGTTCAGATCGTCCTTTTCATACCAACTTGCTGTCGGCATGACGATATCGGCATAAACGGCCGTGGTGGACATGCGGAAATCGATCGTCACCAACAGGTCAAGCTTGCCCTCTGGCGCTTCATCATGCCATTTTGCCTCAATGGGCTTTTGGCGGCCTTCCTGCCCCAGATCCTTGCCCTGCACGCCGTGGCTGGTGCCCAGCAGGTGCTTCAGGAAATACTCATGCCCCTTGCCCGATGACCCCAGCAGGTTGGACCGCCACACAAACAGGTTGCGCGGCCAGTTTTCCGGCGCATCCGGGTCTTCGCAGGACATTTCCAACGTGCCGGCCTTCAACTGCTCGGCCACATAGGCAGGAATGTCCTTGCCCGCCGCCTTTGCTGCCGCGCCCACTTTCAACGGGTTGGTTTTCAGCTGCGGGGCCGATGGCAGCCAGCCCATGCGTTCAGACCGGATGTTGTAGTCGATCAGGCTCAGGTTTTCCCAGTCGCCTTCCGGCGCGGTTGGGGACAGAATGTCTTTTGCCGTCACCGTCTCATACCGCCATTGGTCGGTATGGGCGTACCACGCGCTGGTTGAATTCATGTGCCGTGGCGGGCGCGCCCAGTCCAGCGCGAAGGCCAGCGCCGTCCAGCCGGTTTGCGGGCGCAGCTTTTCCTGCCCCACATAATGCGCCCAGCCACCGCCCGACTGGCCCACACAACCGCACATCACCAACATGTTGATGACCGCGCGGTAGTTCATATCCATATGATACCAGTGGTTCATCGCAGCGCCGATGATGATCATGGATTTACCATTGGTCTTTTCGGCATTGTCCGCGAATTCACGCGCCACATGGATGATTTTGTCGCGGCTGACGCCAGTGATCTTTTCAGCCCATGCAGGCGTGAAGGGCACATCGGCGTTGTAGTCATTGGTCACATGATCGCCGCCCAAGCCCCGATCCAGACTGTAGTTCGCGCAAAACAGGTCAAACACCGTGGTGACCAAGGCTTCTGATCCGTCGGCAAGGGTGATCTTCCGGACAGGCACATTGCGCGTCAGCACATCGCCGCGCGCGTCATTTTCCCACTGGCCCGTGGCCATGCCGCCGAAATAGGGGAAATCGACGCCGACCACATCATCGCGGTCCTCATCCAGGATGAATGACAGCTGCGGCTTGATTGCGGCCCCTTTTGCCTTCTCCTCCAGGTTCCACATGCCCTGTTCACCCCAGCGGAATCCGATGGACCCATTGGGCGCGACCAGTTGGCCGGTGGTTTCGTCAATACAGATGGTTTTCCACTCGGCGTTGTTCGCCTCGCCCAGATTGTCGGCCAGATCACTTGCGCGCAACTGGCGGCCCGGCACATAGCTGTCGCCTTTCTTGTCCAGCCGGACAAGCATCGGCATATCGCTGTATTTGCGGGCGTATTCCTCGAAATAAGGCACTTGGCGGTCCAGATGAAATTCACGCAGGATCACATGCCCGAAGGCCATGCCAAGCGCTGCATCCGTGCCCTGTTTGGCGTTCAGCCAGACATCGCCGAATTTAGCGGCTTCCGAATAGTCGGGGCAGATGACGGCAGACTTGGTGCCACGATAGCGCGCTTCCGTGTAGAAATGCGCGTCCGGCGTGCGCGTCTGCGGCACGTTGGACCCCCACAGCAGCAGGTAGCCTGCATTATACCAATCTGCTGACTCCGGCACGTCGGTCTGTTCGCCCCATGTCATGGGTGACGCGGGCGGCAAGTCGCAATACCAGTCATAGAAGCTCATGCAGGTGCCGCCCAGAAGCGACAGATAGCGACTGCCCGCCGCATAGCTGACCATCGACATGGCGGGAATGGGCGAGAAGCCGAAAACGCGGTCGGGGCCGTATTCCTTGGCGGTGTAGGCGTTTGCGGCGGCGGTGATCTCGGTCACCTCGTCCCATGTGGCACGCACGAACCCGCCTGTGCCGCGTGTGCGGGTGTAGCTGGCGCGCGCGGTCGGGTCTTGCTGGATGGCCGTCCATGCCTGAACGGGTGTCATGGTCTGGCGCTTGTCGCGCCACAGCCGCATCAGCGCACCGCGTACCAAGGGCGTTTTCACGCGGTTGGCGGAATACAGATACCAGCTATAGCTTGCCCCCCGCGCACATCCGCGCGGTTCATGGTTGGGCAGATCGGGGCGTGTGCGCGGGTAATCTGTCTGCTGGGTTTCCCATGTAACGATGCCCGATTTCACATAAATTTTCCACGAGCAAGACCCGGTGCAGTTCACGCCATGGGTCGAGCGGACGATCTTGTCATGCCGCCAGCGGTCGCGATAGACCTCTTCCCAATCGCGGTTTTCAGTGGTGGTCATGCCGTGCCCATCTGAAAACGTGTCCTTGCGGTTTGATTTCAAAAAGTTCAGCCGGTCAAGAAGATGGCTCATTGCTGTCTCCGTTGGTTGATAGGGGTTTCAGATGCGCGCCTTGTGTGCGCATCCGTGAAATTCAGCAGGGATAGGGGGCATTCTTGCGGGCATAGAGCACCCAGTTCAGCACCACATTGACGGCGAAGAAGGCAGACAGACCCCAGAAAACCGGCGCGGCGGACTGGAACGCGCCGAACGACCAAGCAAACAGCATTCCGAACAGGAAGGGTCCGTAGGCCGCGATGGCCGCCGTGAAGCCGATGACGCCACCGGCCTGACGCGGCGCGAACAGCATTGGCATCTGCTTGAAGGTCGAGGCATTGCCCACGCCCGCGAAGAAGAACAGTGCCAGCATACCCGCCACGAACATCGGGAAGGATGCAAGGCTGTCTGCGCCGGTGACGACCCAGGCCACCAGACCTGCGCAGACCAGCATGCCAAGACCTGCCCAATGGGTTACCCGCGCACCGCCAAGCTTGTCGGAAACCGGACCCGCAACAACGCGGCTTGCCGAGCCGATCAAGGGACCATAGAAGGCCCATGCCAGCGGGTCGGGCGCGCCTTGATACTCGCCGTAGATCAGGCGGATCAGAAGCGGGAAGGTCGCCGCCAGCCCCGAGAACGCCCCGAAGGTCATGATGTAGAGCGAGGTCTGCGCCCAAGTGTGGCCCGATTTGAAGATATCGAACTGTTCGCGGAAATTCGACGTGATCGGGATCGACTTCAGGAAGATCCACGCGGTAATACCGAAGACCGCCACAAACGGGATCATCACCAGCGGCGCGTTTTGCAGATAGATTTGCGAGTCAACGCCTGCGCGCGTCATCGTCTGCGGCTCGCCCATCCAGGCCATGCCGCCCAGAAGGGCAAAGCCGATGACCCATGGCGTCACGAATTGCACCACGGACACGCCAAAATTGCCCACGCCCGCCTGAATGGCCAGCGCCGTGCCTTGCAGGCGCTTGGGGAAGAACATGCTGGTGGACGGCATGAAGCTGGAGAAGTTGCCGCCGCCCAGACCGGCCAGAAACGCCAGCAGCATCAGCACCCAATAGGGGGTTTCAGGGTTCTGCACCGCATAGAACCAGCCCACCAGCGGGATCAGAAGCGATAGGGTGGACAGCGAAATCACATTCCGTGTGCCATAGATTGGCACAAGGAACATGTGGATCAGGCGCAGCGTGCCGCCCGCAAGGCCGGGCATGGCCGCCAGCCAGAACAACTGGCTGGCTGTGAACTGGAACCCGATCTGCGGCAGGCGCACGACCAGCGCCGAGACAAGAAACCATGTGATGAAGGCCATGGTCAGCGCGGCCGTGGTCAGGATTAGGGTGGTCCATGCCTGCCGCTTGCCGCCCGCCTCCCAGAACGCCTGATTTTCAGGCTCCCATTGGTTAAGCCACGTTCCCGAAGGTGCGGCTTGATTCGCGTGATGTGCGGTCATTGATCTGTTGCCTTTCGTGGCTTTAGATGGAAGGCAGGCCCGCGCCATCGCGCGCCTGCGTCAAAAACGGTTATTCAGCGGGTTGGGGGTTGCCGCGGTCCAGCCTGTCGAGCGCCGCGCGCAGTTCATCGACCGAGGCGAATTGCGCCTTCAGTTGCAGACCGCCACCGCGTTGGATCAGCTCGACCTTTTCCGAGCTTGCAAAGATGGCCGCCACTTCGGCATCAAGGGCTTTCTTCTCGGCCACTTCGCGGGCAATTTCGCGGTCCACCGAAGAGATGATGTATTCATCCCCGAACCCGCCTTCAGGCTCTTTCAACCAGATGTAGCAGACGATCCAGCTGATGAAGGCCCCCGCCGCGATCATAAAGAAGAAGGTCGAGGCGTCGACGAACATGAATACGAACAGGTAGAACACCGCGCCCACATTGCCGTAAGCCCCTGCCATGCCCGAGATTTGTCCGGTCACGCGCCGCTTGATCGACGGAACGATTCCGAAGGTCGCGCCCTCTGCCCCTTGCACGAAGAACGAGCACATGATGGTGATCGCAATCGCAATGATCAGCGGCCAGCTGGAATTCAGCAAGCCCATCATCACGAACCCGATCGCAATGCCGAACATATAGGCCATCATCACAAAACGGCGGTTGCCGAAACGGTCAGACACCAGCCCGCCCATGGGACGCGCAAACAGGTTCACGAAGGCGAAACTTGCCGCAATCAGGCCAGCCGCCACAGCCGTCAGACCCCATGTTTCCTGAAAAAACATGGGCAGCATTGACACTACAGCCAGTTCCGCGCCGAAATTGGCGAAATAGGTGAAGTTCAGCGCCACAACCGAGGAGAACGGGTATTTGTCGTCCTCCGGCACACCCTTCTTGAGGATCGGCACATTGACGCGGATCGCCTGCCAAACCTGATAAGCCACCACAACAGCAATGGCAGCATAGCAAATGGCGGCGGTCAGGCCGTCGATATAGCCCATCAACTGCACACGATAGACCAAGATCGACAGAATCCCCACCAGCGGTACTGTGAAGATACAAAGCAGAACCAGATCGCGCCAAGTAGACACTTCGAGCGCGGCGACATTGCGCGGCTTCTTATGCGTGTCCTTGGTCGCGCCATCGGTAATGGCGAACCAGTAGAAGACACCATAGGCCGCCAACACAACGCCAGAGGTCGCAATCGCCCACCGCCAGCCTTCAGGGCCGCCATACATGTGCAAAGCAATCGTCGGGATCGTGATTGCCGCAGCGGCCGAGCCGAAATTGCCCCAGCCTGCCCCGAAACCTTCAGCAAAGCCGATCGAGCGCGGCGGAAACCAGAGCGCGATCATATGGATCGTCACAACGAAGCTTGCCCCAATGGACGACAGCACCAAACGTGACATGAACAATACTTCGCGCGAGTCGCCGAAGGCAAAGACCAGCGTCGGAATGGCCATCAGCACCATGAGCACCGAAAACACCCGGCGCGGGCCGAATTTATCAAGCGCCATGCCGACAATGATCCGAGCAGGAATGGTCAGGGCAACGTTTGCAATAGCAAAGAGTCGGATATCGTCACGGGTCAGCCAGTCCACCGAAGCGAGCATAGAACTCGCCAGCGGGGCCATGTTGAACCAGACATAGAAGCTCATGAAAAACGCAATCCACGTCAGATGGAGCGCCTTGATTTCGGGATTCTTGAAGCGGAATAAGTCGCTGACTTGCATGTCAGTCCTCGAAAATCAGATGTGGGTGGGGATCAATCGCTATGGGTCGGAATGATCAGAAGTGGACAGGACGCGCGCCGCGCCAGAAACGCGCTGGTCGAGCCGAAAGTCATGTGGTCAAACTCCTCGACAAGCGCATCCAGCCGCTTCGTAATGAAATTGAACGGGCCAACGTCAGGTTTGTGGCTATGGCGTGCCATCACCAGGAGGTCAGGTTTGCGCTCATCAACAGCCCGCAGAATCATCTTGCGCGCATCTCCCTCGGCAATCAGAACAGAAGCGTCGAACCCTGCCGCAGCAAGCTCTACCGCGGCCCGCTCGGTCCCGGCTTTCTGTTCAGCATATTGCGCCAAAAACAACTCATCTGCTCCTGCAGTGGCGCTGCCCACATCCTCGACCACGGAAATCAGGGTTATCTTCGGGTTCAGCGCAGACAACAGGTCGCGCACAGCGTCCAGCGCGATCCTTGCGTTGCGGGAATTGTCATAGGCCAGCATGACATGCATGGGCGTCTCCTTGCCGTCCTGGTGCGTTCAGTCACCGGTTCGCAAGCAGTCAGGTCACAGGCAGGTCCAAAAGAACTTGATCGAGATCAACATCCGGAAACCCAATCGGGAAACCCGCCTGCAATTGAAATTTGTAAAATACTTTGGCTGGATTTTTGTTCTTGAGTAAAAAACTTTTGCCTTTTCTACCCTTGATTATTATGTACCATGTAAATTGATAAATATCAATCTAAAGAAAAAGGTAGCACTGTGCGACCCGAAGAGCTTCCAGAGATTCGTCATCTCCATCTATTCAGGGACATGACCCATGCCAATTTCGAGGCGCTTATGGCCAGTTCCTACGCTCAGAATTTCCCGCAGGGGTTGGAAATGATCCGCCAGGGCGATCCTGCCGATTTTCTTCATATTGTCCTGGAAGGCTCGGTCGAACTGTTCGGGCGATGGGGTGGGCGCGAATGCACGATGGCTGTGGTGCGCCCGGTCTCCACCTTCATTCTGGCGGCCAGCATCCGCGACGCCCCGTATCTGATGTCAGCCCGCACGTTGGAGCGCGCTCGCATCATCCTCGTGCCTTCGTCAGATTTACGCGCCATGTTCAGGCGTGACACGGAGTTCTCGGTTTCCGTGATCAACGAACTGGCCTCGTGCTACCGTGCGGTGGTCCGTAACGCCAAGACGCTGAAGCTACGCAACTCGCGCGAACGGGTTGCTTCCTATCTGTTGCGTCAATCTCTTCTGGCAGGGGGCGTTGCCTCCTACATTCTGCAAGTAGAAAAGCGTCTGCTCGCATCATATCTGGGAATGACACCAGAGAATCTGTCGCGCACGCTGAAGGCGCTGGAAAGTGACGGCTTGAAGATGGATGGCGCGCGCGTGATCATAAGGGACAGCGCGAAACTGACTGCCCTCGCACAACCTGACAAATTGATTGATGGGCCAGATGTAGGGGGAAATGAGAACGGCGCAGGGCTACCAGTGACAGGGATATGAAGCGCTCATCTCCGGTCAGCATCTCCGACCGTTTCCCATGGAACTGATAGCTGAGCTGGAAGCTGTCAAGGCTAAGTGACTACGCCTGTCGCCGGATGCTTATCCCGGAACAGAAAAAGCCCCCTGGGTTTCAGGGGGCCTGTGGAAATGTTGACCAGGCGTTGACCAGAATTGGAACGCCACATACACGAGTGAAACGATCGGTATTTAAGTTATCGATATATTAGAGATATTTGGTTGCGGGGGCCTGCAACCAACGATACCTGCGAATTGTCCAGCGGCCCGTGCCAAGCCTGCCAGCTTAAGAAAATCGGGACATCAGGATCCGATTTTCTTTTACCACGCTGACGATTAAAGCTCTGGATTCGGGCAGAAGGGCAGAGGTCGGCGATGATGCGGCTACATCTGGCCGATCGAGGCCGATGCTTCATCAAGTGCCGCCCGCCAGCTTTCAGGGCTGAACCGCCGTGCTGGTTCATCAGAAATGGTCACCCCGAAAAGGACAAGATCGGCATGATGCCCGGCGAGACCAGCAAGGCTCTTCTGGAGCGTGACAGTGTCGCCGCCCTCGTCAGGAAAGACCGCGCCATGCCACTCGCCCCGACGCGGAAAAATGGTATCGCCAACGAATAGATAGGTCTCACCGGTTTCGCTTTTCACTTTCAAAGCGACATTGCTTGCCGTGTGGCCAGGCGCCGCAAAAACCTCTACTCCGTCCTCAAAGGCTTCCCCGCCGTCGAGCGGGTGGTCGAGTTCAGTATGGATGGAAACGTCTGCCTCGGCCGCACGATGAGCAAGCAGTATGCTCCCGAAGCGTTTTCGTATCTTGGCGATCCCCGGTTCAGCCTCATGCCCATGGGCCAGATACTGCCGTGAGACACCACCCAGTTTGGCAATGACGTCGTGATCTGCCTCGTGCTCGCTGGTGTGGATGAGCAGATTGCCGTCCGGACGGGTTAGCAGGTAGCCGTGGAACTTGAGGTCAGGGAAGCCATCCGGTTCAGGGAAATAGGGCTCGGTGATCCAGAGATCGGGACGGATCTGTTGCATGGGTTATCTCCTTTGACTGTTGCTTGATCCTTGCCTACAAGTTCAAGTACGCTTTAAGTCAACACCATATTGCGAAAATGTTCCGAGCCATGGAAGCCACACTCACCATCAACCAGGTCTCGCGGCGCAGCGGCGTCGCCTCCTCGGCGCTGCGCTATTACGAAGAGCGCGGGCTGATCACCGCTGAGCGGGCTGGTTCCGGGCACAGGCGCTTTCCACGTTTTGTCTTACGGCGCCTCGCTTTCATAACGTTTGCGCAAAAGCTCGGGATGAAGCTCGATGAGATCAGGACAGAGCTTGACAAGCTGCCGACCGATCACGTGCCGACCGGTGACGATTGGAAGGCACTTTCAGGAAGATGGACGGGCCGAGTGGACGAACAGATTGCCCAGCTACAGCGCCTTCGCGACGGATTGACCGAGTGCATCGGTTGCGGCTGCCTGTCACTCAAGACCTGCAAGATGCTCAATCCCAGCGATGAATTGGGTCAGAAGGGTCCTGGTCCGAGAGGATGGGTCGAAAATCTGGGAAGCTCGAGGGAAAGTTGTTAGCCAATGCGAGCGAGGGAGCTGTGGCATTCATAGCTACAGAGTCGAGCGTGGTTTGAAATGTCCTACACGGCAGCAGGGAACCCGCCCCACACCCCAATGGGATTGAGCAATACGCGGCCCACCGGATTCGCGTTGTACGGTTTGGAACCGGCTGTAACGGCGTGGTTAGTGGAATGGCGGGTTAGGGGTGACAATGCCGGACAAGCTGCCATCGGCAAGACGGCCGGCCGTCCCGAAAACGATCGAGGATCGAGAAGCGACGCCGATACTTGGCCAAGCCTTCACACGGCCCTGCCTGCTCGCAGCGCATCCTTGAGCAGTTCGAAGGCCGCTGTCCCCGTCCGATCGGGGTAGTAGAGGTGATAGCCGGGGAACGGCTCGCACCATGGCTCCAGCAGGCGAGTAAGACGGCCATCGGCGATCGGCGCCGCCACCAAATCTTCCAGGATGTAGAGGATGCCGAAACCTTCAACAGCGGCGGCCACCAACATGTCGGCGTCATTGAAGACCGCCCCGCGGGCTGGCGCGACCGTCACCGCACGACCGTCGCGTTCGAACGACCAGGGAGACAGATTACCCTGCGAGTCCCGATAGGCGATACAGCGATGCGCCGTGAGGTCGGCTGGCTCCATAGGTGCCTTATGGTCGCTCAAATAGCTGGGAGCGGCCACCACCGCGACGCGAAGCGCAGGCCCCACTGCCAGCGCGATCATGTCCTTTTCCAATCGCTCTCCGAGCCGGATTCCCGCATCATAGCGGCCCGCCACAACATCAGTCATACCGTCCTCCACGCACACCTCCACCTCGATGCCGGGGTGGCGGCGCATGAAAGACGGGAGCATCGGCCACAGCACTGTGTCGGCAGCATGCTTGCCAGTCGTGATCCGAACGGTACCAACCGCCGCGCCGCGTGCCTGCGACAGTGCCTCGATCTCGTCGGTCAACCCGGCCAGAGCCGGCGACAGGGTTGCGAGCAGGCGATCGCCGGCCTCGGTCGGGGCGACGCTGCGGGTCGTGCGGGAGAGTAGGCGAAAACCGAGCTGATCCTCGAGCCGCTTCATGGTCTGGCTCAACGCCGATTGCGTGACGCCGAGCCGTTTCGCGGCACGTGTGAAGCTTTGGTCGGAAGCGATCGCAGCGAAGATGGCGAGATCGCCAAGCTGATCGGGGCGCATTGATGATCCCTGCTACTGGGGCATATTACTAAGTAGGCGATTGTCCTCGTTCATTAGCAAATCTAACTAGTAAAGAATAGAAGCAGCAGCGAGGAACAGACGATGAGCAAGGTTTGGATGGTGACCGGTGCAAGCCGCGGACTTGGACACGAAATCGCGCGCGCGGCGCTCAATGAGGGCGCAACGGTCGTGGCAACGGCTCGATCCGCTGATGCGGTGCGTGATGCCTTCGCGGACGAACACTACCGCCTGCACGCGCTCACGCTCGATATCACCGACGCTGAGGCCGCAAAATCGGTCGCTGCGGAGACCATTGAGCGGTTCGGCACAATCGATGTACTGGTCAACAACGCGGGCTACGCCGAGCTCGGCTTTTTCGAGACTTTTACCGATGAAGCGGTGCGGCGTCAGTTCGAGGTTAACCTGTTCGGCACGATGAATGTGGCGCGCGCAGTCGCCCCACACATGCGCCAGCTTCGCTCGGGACTCATTATCACCATCTCGTCGGTCAGCGGGCTGGTCTCCAACGGCGGAGGAGCGGTCTATTCGGCGTCGAAGTTCGCGGTCGAGGGATGGATGGAGGGCTTTGCGCAGGAGCTGGCACCGTTGGGCGTCCGCTCGCTCCTGGTCGAGCCGGGGATGCTGCGCACGGATTTCATGGACGGCAAGTCGGCGAGCTTCGGCAGCATCAACATCCCTGATTATGCTGAGGCGATCGCGCAGTATCGCGCGTTCGTGGACGAGGCCAACGGCAACCAGCCCGGCGATCCGAAGCTGCTCGCCGCGCGGATCGTGGCGCTTGCTGAGCAGGGCGAGGTGCCATCGCGACTCGTGTTCGGCGACGACGCCCGGCAATGGGCGGGAGCAAAAGTCGATCAATTGCGACAGGAGATTGCCCAGACCGTCGATTGGGGCTGAACCGGCTTCGAGGGAGAATCCAGAGGCATCCGAACGACCGAAACGGGGTGGTTTTCAGACAGGCAGCTTTTGGCGAACAAACAGAACAAGCAGCCGTTCGCGCTGGTTATTGTTATGCCGACGGCCGGGGTATCAACGCGGCGTAACGGGAGGCCGAGAGCCCAGCTGTCTCGGCATAATCTTATCAGGGCTTGTCGTCAGCTCAGTTAGCATAGATGTTTGGTATCAGACTTTGGGAACGGTTTCAGATTGAGCTGTCGCGATGGGGGAAGCAGAAAGCGTATCGGGACTCAGCGATTTTTTGCTGGAACTTTACCATGATGCCTCTGAATGCACGCCCGATGAACTCCGTCTCCGCGTGCTGAAAAACCTGCAAAGCTTCATTCCCTTTGATTTCGGGGTGTGGGGCGGGGGCCAGGCCGATGGGCGAATGGTCACAGACCTGACCGTTCTCAACCAAAGCGCGGCGATATTGGGCGAATGGGATTCTGTCGCCCAGGATGATGCTTTCTGCGACCTGACACTCAATCGTCTCGGCGCGACCGCCCGCTTCGATGACGTTCCGGACTATCGCGCAAGTCTGGCCTACAACGAGCATTGGCGGCGCTTCGACGCTTCGCACATGATGGCGACAATCGTCGGTGAGAAAACCGATGGCTATGTCAGCTTCGTGGGACTTTGTGCGGACGACAGACCGATGACCTTCTCCGACACCGAGCGCATGTTCAAGCAGATGCTTATGCCGCACCTGTCCCAGGCGCTGCGTATGAACCGCGAACTGTGGATCGGCCGAGCGGCCATGGAACACGAGGCGATTGCGCTGGTGGACCAGGAAGGCTGGGTGCTGTGCACTCAGGGGCCGTTTGACGATTTCACCAGGCACGAGTGGTCTGGGCGCATCGCCCGGCTCCCTGTTGACGTGATGCATGCACTCAAACAGCGCAAACGGTGGCGCGGGGAACTGCTCGATGCGCGCATGTCCCGGTTTGGCAGCAATTACTTCGTTCATCTGTCAATCCATCCGGCCCTATCGGGCTTGTCTCCACGCGAACGCGAGGTCGCCGGATTGTTCGCATCCGGCATGACCAGCAAGCAGGTGGCACGAGCCCTGGGCACGTCACCATCCACCGTGCGTAATCAGGTCATGCGCATCTACGAGAAGCTCGGCATCTCCAGTAAAGCGGAACTCGCGACACTTGCCGGCGGCAAATAACCGCCGTTCTGCGCCGTCAATAGAGCAAATGCTCTATTCTCAAGCGTAGATCGACTCGGGATACCTTCGGAAGCTCGCCAGATGAGAGCGAGCGTAATCGGAGGATGCATGTGGGATTTTAGTGTTGGCAGGGCGATGGGTCTGATGATGCAGACCCTGCCTTTCGTCGTGCTTAGGATGGCGGTCTATTTCGGGATCACGCTGGCCTATATCCTTGTGACCGGTGCGGGCGCGGGAATAGGCTTCGGCGTTGGTGCCCTGGGTGATGTCGGCTTTCAGGCGGGTTCGACCTTCTGGGGCGGCCTGATCGGTTTCGGTATAGTCGGAGCCGTCATGTACTGGGCGCGCGAATATATCCTTTACATCGTCAAGGCCAGCCACATCGCGGTGCTTGTCGAACTGATCGACGGCAAACCAATGCCCGAGGGCCGCTCTCAGTTCGAGCATGGCAGAGTCGTTGTCACGGAGCGGTTCGCCCAGGCCAGCGTGCTGTTTGCCGTCGACCAGCTTATCAAGGGCGTGTTGCGGGCGATCACAGGGCTGTTCCGGGGTATCCTGACCATTTTGCCGATACCGGGTGCTCGTCAGTTGACGGGCATCCTGCATGCCTTCCTGCAAGTGGCCGTCGGGTTCATCGACGAGGTGATCCTTGCCTACGCGATCCGGACGGGCTCGACCAATCCGTGGGGTTCAGCCAAGGACGCGCTGGTGCTCTATGGGCAGAACTACAAGGTCATGCTCAAAAATGCCGCCTGGCTGGCCATCATCGTCTATCTCTTAAGCTTTGTGGTGTTCCTCGTGATGCTCGCGCCCGCGGGGCTGGTCGTCTACCTGATGCCGGGTGCGTGGGCGGCGGGCGGGTTCGTGTTCGCGCTTCTGTTCGCCTGGGCGGTCAAGGCCGCGGTTCTGGAGCCCTTCGCCATCACCTGCCTCATGCAGGTCTATTTCAAAACGATCGAGGGCCAGCGACCTGATCCCGAATGGGATGCACGGCTCGAACAAATGTCGGGCAAATTCCGCCAGCTCAAGGAGCGCGCCATCGGTGGGCAGCCCAGCCCCGATGCGAACGCCGAACCTGCATGACAGGACAATACGAGGAAATTTGAATCATGAGATTTTTTGCCGCCTTGTCGCTGGCGCTCGCCACTGCCTTCATACCGTCCATCGCGACGGCATCCGAGGATGTGATGGTCGTTTATGACGGCTCGGGATCGATGTGGGGGCAGATCGATGGCGTCTCCAAGGTCGAGATCGCGCGCGAAGTCATGGGAGACCTCATCGTCACATGGCCCGAAGGCGCCAATGTGGGGCTCATGGCCTATGGGCACCGGCGCGAGGGTGACTGTTCCGACATCGAAACCCTGATTGCACCGGCCCCGCTGGACCGGCCCGCCTTCATATCGGCTGTCAACGGGATCACGCCGCGCGGGCGCACGCCGCTCACCGAATCCGTTCGGCAGGCGGCCGAAGTGCTTTCGTACCGCGACACGCAGGCAACGGTGATCCTGATTTCCGACGGACTGGAAACCTGCCAGGCCGATCCATGCGCGTTGTCGGCGGAACTGGCGCAGCAGGGCGTCAATTTTACCGCCCATGTGGTCGGCTTTGATCTGACAGAAGAAGAACACGCTGGCCTTGCCTGCATTGCGGAAAATACGGGCGGGGTGTTTGTGCCCGCGCAAAATGCCGATGAGCTGCGCGACGCGCTCGCTCAGGTGCAAAGCATCGTGGACCTTCAGCCACTCTCACCACCCGAACCCGTGGCGGAGCCGGAACCCGAACCGGAGCACCAGGTCGATGCCGAGATCGAAGTGGAAGCGCCTGCAACGGTGGTCACCGGTGCCCGCTTTGCCGTCTCCTGGTCTTCCGCGATCGATCCGCAGGATTATGTCACCATCGTTCCCATCGGGGCGGATGAGAACACCCGTGGCGATTATCAGCGGGTGCGCGGCGACACAGAGGGTAGCCTGACTGCGCCCGCCGAGCCGGGGCTGTACGAGGTGCGGTATGTGCTGAACGACGGCCGGCGCGTGCTCGGCACTGCCCCGGTGGAAGTTGTCGAGGCCGAAGTCACCGTGTCTGCACCCGATGAAGTCACGACGGGTGCCAACTTTATCGTCTCCTGGTCATCCTCGATCCATCCGCAGGACTACGTCACCATCGTTCCGGCTGGCGCCGATGAAGGGAGCTACACCAATTACCAGCGCGTGCGCGAGACCACCGAAAACAGACTGGTCGCACCAGCCGAACCCGGTCTCTACGAAGTGCGCTATGTGCTGAATGAGGGATCGAGGACGCTGGCCTCGACGCCGGTGGAGGTGGTCGAGACCGAGATGTCCATTTCTGCACCCGATGAGGTCACGACCGGAGCGAGCTTCACCGTTTCCTGGTCATCCTCGGTCCACCCGCAGGACTACGTCACCATCGTTCCTGCCGGCGCCGATGAAGGGAGCTACACCAATTACCAGCGCGTGCGCGAGACCACCGAAAACAGACTGGTCGCACCAGCCGAACCCGGTCTCTACGAAGTGCGCTATGTGCTGAATGAGGGGTCGAGGACGCTGGCCTCGACGCCGGTGGAAGTCGTCGCGGCGGAGGTAATCCTGAACGGCCCGGACATGGTTCGTGCACAAGCACCGCTGCGCATCAGCTGGTCTATGGCCATTCACCCTCAGGACTATATCACCATCGTCCCGGCTGGCGCCGATGAGGGCACCTATCAGGACTATATCCGCGTCAGGGACAATCTTGAGGGTGACCTCGACGCGCCTGCCGAGCCCGGCCTTTACGAGATCAGATATGTTCTGCAGGAAGGCGCGCGCACGGTTTCCAGCCGTGTGCTGGAAGTTGTCGGCGCTGACGCTCCGCTTGATGACGGTGTCGGTCTGGTCGTTCCAGGCCAGGCCAGCCCCGGCGAGATAATCACCGTTTCCTGGTCCGGTGGCGCCGGCAGCGCCGACCAGCGCCTGGCGCTTGCCCGGGCCGATCAGGCCGATTTCAGCTGGATCGAAGCTCATCGTATCGCTGAGGAAACGACACTCGAATTGACCATGCCAAATGAGCCGGGCCGCTATGAGGTCCGGTATCTCGATATCAGCGGGCAGGCTGTTCTTGGCCGCGCCATCGTGGAGGTGGAATAACGATGTGTGGGACCAGACAATCTCGCCGATTTGCTATGGCGGCCATTGCCTTGGCGCTTCCTTTTTTCACGTCCGTTGCCCACGCCGAGATCGACGGGTCCGGCCCCGATGCGTGGCGGGTAATGGGTGTCGCGCCGAACGATGTGCTCAATGTCCGCATGGGGCCGGGCACCAACTATCCGGTGATCGAGACCTTTGCGCATAACGAACGCAATCTTCAGCAGATCACCTGCGTTCCGTTTTACACGATGGCGCATTTTTCGACGATGGCCGAAGCTGAACTCGATGCCCTGCCGCCGCGCTGGTGCCTGATGCGCACCGCCGATCTGACCAAGGCCGGCTGGGTGGCGCAACGCTATCTGATTGCCGACTTCGATGAGGAAATCCTGTTCGGCGATGGCGGAGCATATGACGAGCTGGAAGAAGTGGTGGATGTCGAAAAGATCCTTCCCGCCCCCACGACCGGTCCTCACGCGTGGTCAGGCGACGAACTGATCGAACACGCGCGTGGGCTCGTTGCGGCGCTTTATGCCTATGATGACCCTGCTCGCGGGGTGAGCCACCGCGATCCGGCAGCGCCCGATGTGTTTTTCTCCACCGAGTTCAGGGATGCGCTGCGATCCCGCCCGCCCGGCGCGGACCTGCTCATTGGCGCGCAGGATTTCCAGGGCAGCGTTTCCGAGCCGATGCCGGACCCCGATCAGCCCATGTTCCGGGGCATGATCACGATCAATGTCCAGGTCGCGAATTTCGGCCAGAGGCACACAGCCGTTTTCCGCCTGCGCGGCGACACCACTCGCCCTGACGCCCCGCTGCGCATTTTCCGCATCGAATACGACGGCTGGTCGTTCCCGTAAGCGCATGAAAAGGACTTATGAAATGAAAATTCACCAAGCGCCTATCCTGGCAGCGTTCGGACTCACCCTGTGCATGGCGCAACCTGCACTGGCTCAGATCGCACGAACGCCGGTTGGCGCGGTCAACGCCACCATCGATGGTACGCCCTATTCGGGCGAAACGCTCGATGTGCCGTCCGAGGGGACATCGACGGCCGAGGTCCGGGCCTTTGGCCCGGTGACCTCGATCTCCATTCAGGCTCACGACCCTGAAGCCGAAAGCATCATGCGCAACGTTCTGTCTGTCGAGGTCTCGCTGATGGGAAATGACGCGTCGGCCTCCATCATGGATGTATCCGTTTCCTGGTGGCCGGACGGCATGAGCGAGCCCTTCTATCTCAGTGAGGATAGCGGGACGGCCCCCGATATCGTTTTTGATGCGCTATCGCTGGAAGACGGGCGCGCAGCCGCTCAAGGCAGCTTCTCGGCTGTTGTCTGCCGCAGGGATGGAATGTTTGCGGAGGCCGACACGAGCGACTGCCGGCAGGTCGAGGGCACATTCGATACCGCATTGCGCAAGGCAGATTGAGGCGGGGAATTTTAGGGCGCTCTGGAAGAGGGTGAAGTATGGTGGGCAATCGGACGGCGATGCTGTGGTTGAAGCGGTGCGCGCTCATTTGGGCGCTCGTCCTGCCAGCCCTCGCAATCTCACAGGCCGCGGCGCAGACCGTCGACCCAAACGCGCCCTATGAGGACGCCTATGACGCGCTGACCCGCGGCCAGCTTGTGGGAACATGGCAGGGCGCCATCAGCGGAAGCTCGATCTCGCAGGCCGACGGGCAGATGGCCGGCCAAGCGGTGTTTGTGCGGCGCGGCTATGAGGGCCGCAACGATTTCGGCATTGTGCTGCATGACCATCGTCATCGTGACGGGGTGGACTACTCCGAGATCAGTATTGGCAATATCCCCTGCGGCCCGGACGGCGGGGTTGTTCGAGCCGTCCACGGTCTTGAGATGCAGAACGCGCCAGCCGGAGCCTTTGCGTCGGTTCTGTTCGACAACCGTCTAGCCGACACCGGCCGCGATGATTTTCTTGTCTCTCCCGTCTACGGTCCGGAACTGGACAATCCGGCAAATCTTCAGACGCGCTGGAGCGATGACGGCTTTACCCTGAGGCTGTCGGGCCCGTTCATATCGATCGTCGCACCCGTACGGAACGGCACGGTTGATTATGAACGCCAAGGTGAAGGGTGGATCGAGCAGCTTCACCTCGACGTGGAATTCATTCTAGAGCGCAGCCCGGAAACCGAGGCCGCATTTGACCGGATGATGTGCAAGGAGCCGGATGTCTTTCATGTGGTCGAAACCGAACCCTTGAATGGGCGCGAGAACGTGATTCTCGAGGGGGCAGATTTCTTCGTCGAATTCAGCGATGCGGTTGCAGAGGGTAGTCTCGACTCCGACACGGTCATCATGACGACGCGGGACCGGAACAACGGACTCATCTTTGTTGATCTCGAACTCGGTCTCGAAGACGAAAATGGCATTGACGATGACAAGTCGCTTCGGCTCGCACCGCGTGAGCCGCTGCGCTCGGGCACGGTCTATGAGATTACCGTTGTGGGGGGCAATGCGGGCGTGCGGGGAATTGAGCGGCAGGTTCTGGAACGGGATACGACCTTCTTTGTATCAACGATAATCGACCCGGATGACTTGCGGTTTGGCATTTACCAGGTGTCCCGCAATGCGCCGCTCGTCCATGGCAAACCTGCTGCCGCGCGCATCCAGGTTGAATGGGAGGAACTCCTGGACATTCACCCCGATTGGCAGGTTTTCGCTTATCCGGTTCTCGCCGAGGTGCTAGACGACCGAGACAACACGGTCTTCCCTCAGATTCAGCAACGGGTCGAACGGCCCGACCAGTACACCGATGAAGACCGGCGGCTGGGAGAACACACAGTCGATCTGTTTGGCTGGACCCCGTCCCCGCAGAACGACCCGCGAAATTTCAGAGCTGAGATCACGCCGGCTGACCATTATCCCGAGGACGTGGAGATCACTCCCGCGATCGTCGAACAGACGCTGGACTATGCAGCCCAACCCATCGACCTCCTGACGTTTGACTACTACATCGCCGCGCATTCGGAGTGGAGGGACAACATCGACATCGAGCAATCGAGACAGGTCGTGCAGGCTGCGCAACAAGACGGCGCATTCGCGAATCAGATATTCCCAGTCGCAAGGGTCAGAGGCCGTTTCCAGGGGACCTACAACCTGCAGGATACGATCTGCACGATCCTGGGAGTGGAATGGGTTGTCTGCGAAGACGGCTTCCGTTTCTGGGATAATCCAGCGAGCCAGGCGGCGGATTTTAACGAGTGGAACGCACTGGTTCGCCTGTTTCACGAGCACGTCGCGGCGCATTCGAACGCGGACATTCTTGTTTCCTACCACCCGCCAAGCCTTGGAGGCACTGGCATCACCCAGGCACCGTTCGAGCAACCCGAGTCCCTGCGGCGCAGCGGTGATGAACCATACTGGTTTGGAAATCCCGATCCGGATCTCCTCGACAGCCTTCACGCCGACCGGACGGGCCAGAACACCATCATGATGAGCACGTGGATACCGACGAACCAGATGTTCCCCGGCATCCTGCTTTCTCCGCTGGTAGCCCATGAATTCGGTCACGTCTTCGGCCTGCCGCATACACCCTATGCTGAGAACAACGCGCACAGGCAGAAGATATGCCGCACGGGCTATCAGACCGTTGCGCCCGGGATCGACGGAATGCGCATTGCGCTCCACGGATTGACTGGATGGCAGAAATCGAGCGAGCACGGAAATGCGCAGACCCGCGCGCCGCTGCTGAACCTGATGTTCCCCTGCATCTACGAGCCGCACAGCGACTACTGGATCGATCCGAACCAGTATAACTGGCTAGTTGAGAACATGCCGGCCATGTTGCGCTATACCCGCAACCAGCGAGCCGAGGCTCCGGTTTTCTCTCGTGTCCAATTCGCGCAGTTGTCCGATCCAGCGGCGGGCAACATCGTTCGGAGCGACGCCAACCCCGAATTGCCTGACGTCCGGTGGATCATGCTTTCAGGCCTGGTGGATAGAGCCGAGGCGACACTGATGCCGGCTATCGGCGTGCAGGGATCACGCGAGCCGCTTTCGGGCAATGGTCCCTACGAATTGCGCGTTGAAGGCGCCGCCGGTCAACTTCTAGCTCGCGCTTCGGTGGGGCCTCGTCCCTTCGAGACCGGTCCCTGGCCATTTGCCGTAACGGTTCCGATCTCAGGCGACCCAACGAGGATCGTTCTGCTCCGCGACACCGAAGTGCTGGCGGAACGCCGGGCCGATCCGGCGCTAGCGGTACCGGAAGTCTTTTCGCATGCCCCCGGCTCGACATATCGCGCGGGGGAAACCCTCGAATGGGGCAGTGCTTCGGCCGAGGGGCGGACCTACACCCTGCGCTTCACTACCGACGGAGAGGCTTGGACGACATTGGCCGTGCTGCTGGGCGAGCCGCGTTTCACACCCGATCCCGCCACCTTAGGACCAGGACTTAACCCCTCCTTCGAGATCATCGTCCATGATGGCGTGACCGAACGCGCGACGCGCCTGCCGGTCGAGGTCAATGTGCCGCTGGAGCCTCTGGCGGTCTGGCCGGAAGATCGAGAGTCGGGGGGATCGGCTGGTATTGCCTTCAACGTCCCGATCGACGCCGAAACGCTTGCTGCGATAACTCTTGAGGCCAATGGCGCTTCCGTTCCCGCCCATGTGACGCTCGATCCATCCGGCATGATCGTCACTGTCGCGCCGCAGGAGCCGGAGGCCGATGCCGTCTTTACTGCAATGGCCGACACGTCGCTGGCTGCCGTCGATGGCAGGTCTATACGGAACGCCATTCGGGTAAGCTTCACCGCGGAGCCTCTCGAACCCGTAGTGGCTGCCGCGGCGCGTGAAATTGCAACACCCGGGAGTTCCCCCAGTTCCGACGATGCGGCTGCCGCTGACGCCGAGATAGCCGGCATCGGCGAAATTCGTCTTGAACTTGGGCAACCCCTGACCGTACCTGCGCAAATCCTGCGCTGCGCGACGGATGAGGATAATCGGCTGTCGCAGCTCGAAATCACCTTCGAAACAACGCCGGGCGACTGGGTGGGAATCACGATGAGCCGTGATGCGGATGACGTACTGACCGTACAGATGGCTCTGAGCAATGGTGCCCAGTTCAACAATCAGGGAGGTGTCAACAACGGCTGGCATTTTCGCTTGGAAGACGAGCAGGTCTCTGTCCAGGCTCGTGTCGGGGGACCGGGAGAACAGGTAAGATTTTCTATGACCGGCGAGTGCTCCTCGCGTTAGAACTGAGCCTTCATTTCGATCGGACTTTGAACGGACACTAGGTTTATTGTTGCGACCGCCTCTAGCCGGAAGACTGCCATTGGATCACGGCCGAACGGGAGTCTACAAGCGGGCCGGTGCTGGGTTTGCTTGGTCGAATTGCCTTGGCACCAGATTTGCTCCGCCTGCAACGTCTGCTTACAGCGTCACCGCTTCGCGGCGTCAACGACTGCAATAGCGTCGGGAACTGCCGATCAGCAACGCCCCACAACCGGTGCCGAGACCGCACTGCCGCCTTCCTGCCAACTGCATTCCCTCCGCAGCAGATCACCATCATTCTGGGGGCGGGCAAGGAGAATGGCAGGTTTCTGAATTGCACCGCGAAATGAGCCCTCTGTGAAGACCGATTAGGAGTTCTTATAGCTGAGACCTTTTCCCTACAGAGCCTCACCCAGTATGCGTATCGCCTTGGGGCCGACACCATGAATGGCCAATAACTCCTTCTTTGAATAGCTTGCGACTTGCTGACCTGCCACGGGATTTTTCCTCCATTTGGAATTAGAGTCCGACCCAAGGAAGGGACGGACAATGAAGCGAACGAGATACACGGAAGTGAATCGCTCCGGGTTTGTCGGAGACCATCAACTTAAGTAAGGATGATGGTTATGACGAAAAGCAAAATGGCAAATCGCTACTCGCCCGAGGTCCGCGCACGTGCGGTGCGGATGGTGTTCGAGCATCAGGGCTCATACGAAACGCAGGCGGGCGCGATCGCGGCCATTGCACCCAAGATTGGCTGTATTCCCCAGACGCTGCGCGAATGGATCAAGCAGGCCGAGAAAGACAGCGGCATGCGCGATGGGGTGACCACTGAGGAACGGGACCGGATCAAGGCCCTGGAGCGTGAGGTCCGGGAGCTGCGCCAGGCGAATGAAATTCTCCGCAAGGCGTCAGCTTATTTTGCGCAGGCGGAACTCGACCGCCCACTGAAGCGATGATTGCCTTCATTGAAGATCAGCGCATTGTTTACGGCGTCGAGTCGATCTGCAGGGTTCTGCCGATCGCGCCGTCAACGTTTTATCACCGCCTCGCATGTCGCGCTGATCCTTCCAAAGCATCGGCGCGACATCAGCGGGATGCGGAATTGCGACCAGAAATCAAAAGGGTCTGGGATGAAAACTATCAAGTCTACGGGGTCCGCAAGGCGTGGCACCAGATGAAGCGCGAGCGCTTTGATGTGGCCCGCTGCACGGTTGCACGCTTGATGAAGCAGATCGGCATCCGTGGGGCTGTGCGCGGCAAGGTGGTCAAAACAACGGTTCCAGACACGTCAGCGCCCTGTCCGCGTGACAAGGTGAACCGTCAGTTCCGGGCACCGGCACCAAACATGCTGTGGGTCAGTGATTTTACCTACGTGTCGACATGGCAGGGCTTTATCTATGTGGCCTTCGTCATCGACACATTCGCTGATCGCATTGTTGGTTGGCGGGTATCGCGGTCTGCCAAGACAGACTTTGTTCTCGATGCCTTGGAACAGGCCCTGCATGATCGACGGCCTGTCCAGAAGAGCGGCTTGGTCCATCACTCGGATCGCGGCGGGCAATATTTGTCTATTCGATACACCGAGCGTTTGGCCGAAGCGGGCATTGAGCCATCGGTCGGCAGCGTCGGTGACTCATATGACAACGCCCTCGCGGAAACCATAAACGGCCTCTACAAAACCGAGCTGGTTCACCGCCAGGGCCCTTGGCGCAACATGCAGGATCTGGAAATGGCCACCCTCGGCTGGGTCGATTGGTTCAACCACAGACGCCTACTCGGGCCCATCGGGAACATCCCACCAGCAGAGGCTGAAGAGAACTTCTATGCAAAGCGTGACGTGCTCGATATGGTCGCGTGAAATGAAGCTATAGGTCTCCGACAAACCCGGAGCGATTCAAAGAACAGATCATCAGCATTCTGACCGAGCATGAGGCGGGCGCAAAGTGTGCCGATCTTTGCCGCAAGCACGGCATGTCGGAAGGCACCTTTTATGCGTGGAAGGCGAAGTTTGGCGGGATGACGGTTTCGGACGCCAAACGGCTGAAGGCGCTCGAGGACGAGAACGCAAAGCTGAAGAAGCTCTTGGCCGAGCAGATGCTGGACGCGGCGGCGATGAAGGAACTGCTGTCAAAAAAATGGTAGGGCCCGCCGTGAAGCGCGAAGCTGTCGCGCATCTGCAGGCCAAGCTGGGCCTGTCGGAGCGGCGGGCCTGCCGCCTTGTCGGGGCGGATCGCAAGATGATCCGCTACCAGTCCAGAAGGCCGTGCGAAACCGAGTTGCGCCGGCGGCTGCGGGATCTGGCCAATGAGCGCCGCCGGTTTGGCTATCGGCGTCTGTTCGTGTTGCTGCGCCGCGATGGCGAGCCGTCAGGGATCAACCGCATCTACCGGCTGTATCGAGAAGAAGGGCTCACGGTGCGCAAACGCCGGGCTCGGCGCAAAGCAGTAGGAACACGCGCCCCGATCTTGGTCGAAGCACGGCCCAATGCGCGCTGGTCGCTGGATTTCGTCCATGACCAGCTTGCCTGTGGCCGACGGTTCCGCATCCTGAACGTGGTCGACGACGTGACTCGGGAATGTCTGGCAGCTATCCCGGATACATCGATCTCCGGGCGGCGTGTTGCGCGGGAACTGGCGGCACTGATCGAACGGCGCGGAAAGCCTGGCATGATCGTCAGCGATAACGGCACCGAACTAACCAGTAACGCAATCTTAACCTTTGCCACGGAGCGCAAGATCGAATGGCATTACATCGCGCCGGGTAAGCCCATGCAGAACGGCTTCGTGGAAAGTTTCAACGGGCGCATGCGCGACGAGCTCCTGAACGAGACCATGTTCCGCAACATGGCCCATGCCCGCGCCGTGATCCGGGCCTGGGCCACCGACTTCAACGAAACACGCCCGCATTCGGCGCTTGGCTATCAGACGCCAATGGAATTCGCGGAACACCTCACCACCGCAACCGACACCCGCGCTGCGCCATCTGAAAGCTCCGCGCGGATGTCGGTTGCTCCACCTGCGCCAATCGGCGTATCAACCCAAAGGGCTCCGGTCCCGGCTGGATGAAAGTTCAGTGGCAGGTCACTTGCTGAGCGCACGGATACGCTCGAAATCTTCGCTGAGGCGCTTTCCCGCCGCGGTCACCATACGAACTTCGTTGTTGGGAACCAGACCAAGGGCGATGAGAGGGCAGTGAAGGCCGTCTTTGGTAGCGCACCGGATGGTTTTCGGCGGATCACGCACGGTAAGTCTGTAGAGTCCTACTTCCGCCCTGGCGGGAAGAACGCCCCGCATGGTCCGGCGTCGGTATTTCTCACGTATAAAATGGCTGAGGGCATCAACCTCCAATCAGCCGATACCTAGGATCAGCCAGACGACTGCGCGACCACAACTTCCACGACGTTCTCGCGCGCACCAAGGAGAGAATTTCGCCCGAACGTTATGCTCTGATCAGCAAGGCAAGAATAGAAGGCACTTGGGGTGCTGACCTGGCGCTGCTGTCTGCTAGGGAGAGGTTCACCGCGTTACACCTGAAGGGCGTCGACAAGCCGGCCAACTTCTTTCCCCCGCGTTTGCTGATGCTGCGACATTCCGAGGAGGGATTAGTGCTGGTCAGGGATCAGTTGAGCTGCGCCAAGATTCTTGAAGCGGCCTACGAGCGCACGAGAAGCCTGGGCTTAGAACAGACCCGCATGCCCTTGGAGGATCTGTCCAGCGCGCTCGAAATCATCGCAGAGCAGCTTGGAACGCTCACAGAGTGGGACCTACGCCCTGCTCGGGTCGAAAGCCTGATGAAAGCATGCGCGGAGTTCATGAGCCGGCGCGGCGAAAGCCGCCTCGATGATCAGGAACTGTTCGGGCACCTTTCTTTACCTGCCATCGAGATGATCTGTGAGGCATGGAGCAGACTGCTTGACCCCTTCTGGGAGCAAGCCAAGCAAGAGGTGCGGGACAGCTTCGCCTATGAAGACCTCCCAAAGGGCTATATCGCGATTCAGGCAATTCTTCAGAAGCTGGATGGTGATGCTCGCCACGCCGATGAAATTCATGAAATGATGTCAAAGGGCCCGGCGTCCAGTCGTGAGCCCGTATTTCCATCCTATCGGGGAACAGCCACTCCCCAAGCTCTTATTAGATCGGGGACGACTCGCTCCCGCGATTACCCCATGTGGATGCCCCCACCCGCCGGCATCGTATACAATGACGTGTGTGGATGTCCTCTGTTTGGCAAGCATTATCTTCGATTTTCGGCGGGGTCTTCGATCGGACGTGTGTCAGGCCTCTGAGTGTGGCCTTCTATGACGCCACGGGTGGGTCATGCTGTTCGGAAGGCTGGGTTCACATCGGTTCAGAGAGCTGCAAGCGCTCGTGCTCCGGGTCTGAATTTCCCTGCCTTGAACTTCGAAGTCCGTATCGCGCACTCCTCGTCGATCGCTCACCCTGGCCTTGCGGCCATGTCGTGCCTTTCCCCTTCTCGGGTTCAGATCACGCCATTCGATAATTCTCCTGCTTTGTCGAAATTGCCCAAATCATGCGCGCCGTTCGCGGTGAGCTTGAACCCGTGGCGCTGCACCGCTCACTGTTTGCCAAGGCAACGGCTGCCACCATCTTCGGTTTGCGTGCGACAAGTGCGGCCAGCCAGCGGTTTGTACTGCCGCCCCTGCGAACCACCCAGCGGATTACGCTCATGGCGCCAACAATCAGCAATCGACGGATGTCGGTTTGCCCCATTTTGCTGACCGATCCCAGTCTGGCCTTTCCGCCCGTTGACCTTTGTCGCGATACCAAGCCCAGCCAGGCGGCGAAGTTGCGGCCGCTGTCAAATGTATCAAGATCAGGGGCGAATGCCGCGACAGCGCCTGCGGTGACAGGGCCTATACCTAGGATGGTGCAAAGCCTGCGCAATTGCTCATCTGTCTTCGATGAGGTTTCCAGCTCATCGGAAAGCCGGTCAATGACTTCGGTGAGACGCGCAATCTGCTCAACATAGATCGATCCCATGTTTCGGACCGGCTCGGGCAGATCAGTACTCTCGTCAGCAAGGGCGCTCTCAAGCAGCTTGAGACTTGCGGGCCCTTTGGGCGCCACCAACCCGAACTCAGCCAAATGGCCGCGCAATGCGTTGATCAGCTGAGTGCGCTGTCGAACCATACATTGATGCGTGCGGTATGCGACTGCACGGCCTTGCGTTTCTGCGCTCTTCACTGCCACAAACCGCATGGTTGGTCGCAACGCAGCTTCTGCGATGGCCTCTGCATCCGCGCGGTCATTTTTCTGGCGTTTTACAAACGGCTTCACGTAAGCAGCCGGCACAAGGCGAACCTCATGACCACGGCTTTGCGCAAATCTTCCCCAGTGATGCGAGGTGGCACAAGCCTCCATTGCCACAATGCAGGCCGGGTGGTCAGCAAGTAGCGCCGCCAACCGAGTACGCGACATAGCGCGGTTGAATACAACCACCCCATCAAGCCCAACTCCACAGACCTGAAAACTGCCTTTTGCCAAGTCGATCGCCAAAATATTGATTGTTGATGTCATCGGTGTGCCCTCCACTAAGCGTATATAGAACCGTCATGGTATACGATGCCGGCGGGTGGGGGCATCCACGGCATCAGTTCAGATGGCAGAGGGGCGATCACTACCGGACCTGCTTAGGTCAGCCTGCTTTCAATTTGGAAAACAGCACATGTCCATCGCGCGCCTCTCCCATCGGGATCGCTATCAGCAGTTACGGCAAATGTCGGAAGGGCGGTCGACGCCGTTCGGAAAGAGAAGAAGTTCCGCGATCATTTATTGGAAACGCGTCGCTCAGGTTGCGCCAGCTTGGAGCGGACTGATCACATCATTCAGCGATGCCGTCCTTCCTCGGCCCAAAGCTGGGCCTTGCTCTACCACCGCTGGTCCGAGTTTGGCAGATCTCGTTCAAGCGGCCGCGCGGCTCCATCAGAAGCGGCAGGCGCTGTGAAAATTCCCAGTGAGTTTCAGGCGCGCGCGGCCAACCCGGCGTCATTCAGCTGTTCAGCGTCTGGCAGGTCGCGCAAGCTCTCCAGCCCGAAAGCTGCGAGGAACGCGTCTGTGGTCACGAAAGTATAGGGGGCACCACGACGCGGCGCGCGCGGCCCAGTTCCAATCAGACCGTGTGCATGCAGCCGCCCGATCAGGTCCCGGCTGATCTCTTTGCCGAAGATATCCTTGAGCCCGTCGCGGGTGATCGGCTGGTGGTAGGCGATGGCCGCCAAAATCGCGACGTCGAACTCGTTCAGGTCCAGAAGTTGGTCGCTCACATCGGCAGCGGCGCGGATCGCGGGCGCGTAGACAGGTCGCGTCCGGAACATCCACCCCCCGGCGACTTGGGCAATCTCGAACGCCCGCCCTTCAAGATCGGCGGCCAGATCCTCGACCAGCAGATCAACCGAAGTCCCCTGCCCCACGATGCGCGCCAGATCCTCGCGCGGTACAGGCGAGGCAGAGGCAAACAGCACCGCCTCGATCCGACGCATCCATTCCCGCCAGCGCAACTCCGGCGGCAGGTCGGATAGTTCGCGGTCAAGCTCGGGTTCGGTGCGATCCTTTGCCATCGCTACACCCCGTAGAGCCGGAAGGTGTCGCGGCCGGTCAGCTCGCGCACGGCGCCGAGATCGACAAGCCGGTCACAGAGCCGCCGCGCCGCGCGGTTCGGCAAAGGCAAGGCACTGGGCGCCACCGCGTCCTGCGTCAGGAATATTTCCACCGCCGCCCCTGCCCCCTTGGCCCGAAGCTTTGGTGCAACCCCTTTCAAAAGCGCAGCCCGACGCGCGAGGTCGACAGCCAGACGCGTGGCCTCGACCGCGGATGCGGTCACAGCGCGATGACAGGCCAGGCGCAAATCGTGGCCCCGCTGGCGCAGGTCTGTGCGTTTCAAACCCGCGGCCAGCAGTGGCACGACATGATCCCAACTAAGCGCCTGGGCGAGGGCGGCGTCCGCGAGGACCAGCGCTGCGTCGTCTGCACGTGGCGCCTCGCGCAGAACGGCTTCCAGCGCCATCGCGGCACGGGTCACCGGCGCTCCCTTCTCCGTATCGAGCCATGTAGCAATCTGGCCCAACTCCAGGGTCGGCAAGGCTCGGCCCAGAGCCTTGATCGACACCGGCCGCTCCACCGCGCGCCGCCAGGCCAAGCAGGTTTCGCCGGCCGGTCCGGGTAGATCACCGGGGCGCAGAAGACGCATCGCGTCGCGCAGCTCTGAGGCTCTTTCCGGACGCCCCGAAAACGCCACGCAAGCCTCCGCGGCGCGCAGCGCGAGGCGATCGCGCAACAAGGCGTGTGGTACCGCATGATGTCCCGAAATAACATGCAGGTAGCTCAGGGCCGCGCCCGACAAAAACGCTACATTTTCAGGGGCTTCACCTCGCGGCGAGGTGATCCAGGAGGGGGTCTTGAGTATCGTGTCGAGGGTGTCGATGGGATCGTGCAGGGTAAATGTCATGCATTGAGCTTATATCAGTGCGGCGCTTTAATCCAGAAAATAGCACTTATAGCGCCCTTCTCTATCTATTGCTATAAAGTCCAATAAGTTTGCATTATCGGACATAATTGAATATGCAGCGCGATATGCAAGAAAACAACGAGAAATCGACCGCAGCGGCCTCTGATACGATTGCTGATGCGCACCTTGACCAGAGCGCGCAAGAAACCGGCGATATCATTGCCCTGCCCGCGCATATCGCCGGTTCCGGCACGCTGGACAGGCTTGTTGATACCGCGCGCGATTATGCGCGTGCGGCCGCGTCCGAAAACACCCTCAAGGCCTATGCCAAGGATTGGGCGCATTTTGCACGCTGGTGCCGGATGCGCGGGGCGGACCCCCTGCCCCCGGCGCCGGAACTTGTGGGCCTTTATATCGCCGATCTGGCCGCACCACAGGGCGACGGTCCAACCAAGCCCCCTGCCCTATCGGTTGCCTCCATCGAGCGCCGTTTGTCTGGGTTGGGTTGGGGCTATACGCAGCGCGGGCTGCAGCTTGATCGCAAAGATCGCCATATCGCAAGCGTTCTGGCTGGTATTCGGCGCAAACATGCGCGCCCACCCGTGCAGAAAGAAGCCATCCTGGCCGACGACATCCGCGCCATGGTCGCCACCCTGCCCCATGACCTGCGGGGCTTGCGCGACCGCGCCATTTTGCTGATCGGGTTTACCGGCGGGTTGCGGCGCTCGGAAATCGTCAGCCTGGACCGGCACAAGGATGACACGATGGACTCTGGCGGTTGGATTGACATTCTGGAAGGCGGCGCATTGATCACCCTGCGCGGCAAGACCGGCTGGCGCGAAGTGGAGATCGGGCGCGGGTCCTCCGAGCAGACCTGCCCTGTCCACGCCCTAGAACAATGGCTGCATTACGGGCGCATCAGTTTCGGGCCGATCTTCACCGGCGTCACCCGCGATGGCAAACGCGCGCGCGAGACTCGTCTGAATGACAAGCACGTCGCCCGATTGATCAAGGCCTGCGTGCTGGATGCAGGTCTGCGCCCCGATCTGCCTGATTTGGAACGGATCAAGTTATACTCTGGCCATTCTTTGCGCGCGGGTCTGGCCAGCAGTGCCGAGGTGGATGAGCGCTATGTGCAGAAACAACTGGGCCATGCCAGCGCCGAGATGACCCGCCGCTATCAGCGCAGGCGTGACAGGTTCCGCGTCAACCTCACCAAAGCAGCGGGTTTGTGACTATTTGCCTTCGGGTCCGGCATGCGGACGCTATCTGCCACATGGAAACAGGTCGAGACATTCCTTGATCAGGAGCCGGGTTTCAGGAAACACTCAGAAGATACCGCGTTGATCTGCCGCCTTCGGCCCCTTTGAAAACTGCTCCGACTGCTTCCAGTTCAGCCAGGTCGCGTGTTGCAGTGGCAAGAGAGACGCCTGCTATCTTCGAATACGGACCCGCGCTGATACCCTCGGATACACGCCGAGGTCCTTCAGCGAAGAGGCGGCGCAACACCTTCTCACCCCGCTGTGAAAGGTTTGAAAAGCGCATGAAATATGCGTTGCGCATGACCAAGAACCTGGCCTCTGCCTCGGCCTCAACGATCCCGGCCGTCAGGCGCTCGAGGAACCACAAGACGAATGGAGTGGCGTCGATATGATCGCCAGACACCATTCGCCCAGCCTGAAGTGCCTGATAGTAACCTTGTTTATCAGACTCAATCTGGCGCGACAGAGAAAACGGCAAGGCAGCGTCTTGCGCAAAGATATATTCAATAAGGGCCCGGCCAATCCGCCCATTCCCGTCGCTGAAAGGGTGAATCGACTCAAACCAAAGGTGAGCGAGGGCCGCACGGACAGGGACCGGACGACGGTCAGTTTGCAGGTTGGTCAAAAATTCTTGCATCATAGCAGGCACGCGGTCATGCGGTGGTGCTGAATAAAGAACCTCTTCCTTGCCGACATTCGCACCACGCACGATCACGATCGGGAAGCTCCGCCACCGTCCTTTATCTTCCAGATCAACACCGTGAAACAAAAGTTGGTGCCAGTGGAACAAGCGATCCTCGGATAAAGCCCCCTGCCCTTCTCTGGCTTCCAGCATCAAAGTTGCAATGGCGTCTGTACGTCGTTGGGGCTCGGCGCCCCGATGGGCCAGTGACGCTACGACGGATGCTTCGATTTCCTCTGCACGAAGGATCGCCCCCTCGATTGCGAAACTGGCTACAGCTTCGTTGGTTACAGCCCGCATAAAGGTTTCGCGCCGCTCTTCCGCGCTCAAAGCCATCTGCAACCCTTTGATGGACCCGAGACGTGCGGAGAAATCTGCCAGCGGGCCTTCGGTCGCCGCTGCATCATGTCGAAAGTTGGGCCAGGAGGGTGTTTGCCAGATATCCATGAGGGGAATATGCCAACTATTCCCCTCATAATCCACCGCCCGATGACGGGAATAATAAAATAATTCTCATCATCAGTTCCTGCACTGCACGCAAGTCGGACATCGGAGGCAATACCAACCTCTGCATACGGTCGTTTATTAGCCGTATCCGTAACTGCAAAAGGCAGGATTTGATGCCGTTGATAGGCTATGCGCGAGTATCGACCGAGGATCAGACCCCCCTGCCCCAGTCGCAGGCCCTGAAATCAGCGGGCTGTGTCGAAATCCATGAGGAACAGGCTTCTGGCGGTGATCGTGCACGGCCTGTGCTGGCGCGGGTGCTGGAACGCGTTGGCAAGGGCGACACGCTGGTGGTTGTGCGTATCGACCGGCTGGCCCGGTCGCTGTCGCATTTGCTGGAGGTGATTGAACGGCTGGAGGCCAAGGGCGCCTTCTTTCGGTCAATCCAAGACCCGATCGATACCGCGTCCCCGCAGGGCAAGTTCACGCTGCAGGTGCTGGGCGCCGCGGCGGAATTTGAACGCGCGCTGATCCGGGAACGCACCAAGGCCGGCCTCGCCAGCGCGCGAACAAAGGGGCGGGTCGGCGGAAACCCTGGCCTGCGCGCGCGGGATCCGGCAGCGCTGCGCAAGGTGCGACTTGCGCGACAGGACGGATATATGGAGCGCCTGAATAAAACCGCGCAGGACTGGGTGCCGCATGTGCGCCGCTTGCGCCCCGATCTGGCTTGGGAAGACGTGGTGCGCATCGTCAACGGCCCCCTGCCCCGCGAGCGTCAATGGACGCAAAGCCGACTGCTGCGCGCTGTGAACGCCTATGTCCGCGATGGGTTCCTCCCCGCGACCGTGCTTGATCGCTCGGGCCCACGAGCGCGAGATGACCGCCTGCCCGCCATCGTGGCGGGCATCAAGGGCGCGGATCCCGACATTACGCTTCAGGCCATCTGCGCCCGCTTGGAGAACATGCGTGAGCGCACCCCCCGTGGGAGGGCAAGCTGGCAGCCGTCATCAGTGAAGATGCTGCTGGAGCGGGCCGAGAGGCTGGGATTGCTCGACTGAGATCTCCGGGAATCGCCCATCCGATTCTGCCAGCTGATTTCTGTATGCACTAACAATATATCTTGTGGTCACTTCATAGCTGGCAACGAAGTGTTGAAGTAGCGTGAGAGCTCAGTCGTCCAAGACACTGATTTTTAACAGTTTACTATCGACGGAAATAGGCACATTCAACGCCCCTAGGCCGCTCAACGGTTTGGTCTGGATTTATCCAAAATATCTGTTAAGCTCTGCTAAACAATAAAGACTTGAGGGCAGTAATGAACGGGATACGGGCCTCCCAGAGATTCGAAGTCATGTCCAAGCGGCTTGGTAGTCGGTTACGTGAACATGCGCAGGAAACCTTCCCCCCGGACGCTCAGAAGGGCCTCCGACGCTTCGCCATGCGAGAAGCGGCCGAACTGCTTCGCATTAATCAGAACACCTTTCGCCATCATGTGTCAAACCTCGAAGGCTTTCCCGAAGGTATCTTGGAGGGCGGCAACCGCCGTAGCTTCTCTGCAGAGGAGATGGTCGAAGCACAACGCGTACTTCTCGAGACTGGAAGGATCAAGCCAGAAGAACACCCGCACAGAAGACCAGGAGAGGCTTGTCAGGTCTTGACGATCTTCAACCTGAAGGGTGGCTCCGCTAAGACGTCATCTGTTGCCCATGTAGGGCAACTACTGGGTCTGCGCGGTTACAGGGTCTTGCTGATCGACCTCGACAGCCAGGCAAGTCTGACAAACCTGTTCGGGGTTACTCCCGAGCTCGACCCGGATATGCCGACTTCATACGATCTTATCCGATCCGACGATCCACTACCTGCAGCAGAGATCATTCGCAAAACGAACTTCCCGACTGTAGATCTGATCCCGGCATCCATGGACATCATGGAGTACGAGTTCGAGGTCGCTCTGAGCTTCAGACACGGCGCTACCACATTCCATAGCCGTATCCGTGAAGCGCTTGAGCCCGTCCTGAACCGGTATGACGTGGTGATCTTCGACACCCCGCCGCAGCTGAACTTTTCGGTGATCTCCGCCCTCTTTGCATCGACCGGGGTCCTGATCCCGCTCAACGCGTCGATGCTCGATGTCATGTCGCTGGCAAGCTTTCTGGGCATGGCGAGCAACCTGATGGGCGTCGTCGAGGCACACGCCCCGGAACATGGACTGAACTTCGTGCGAGTTCTGATCACACGCTACGAACACACGGATGGTCCGCAAGTTCAGATTTCGTCTCTGCTTCGGACAGTCCTCGGGGATGCCGTGCTGTCTGCCGAGTTCCTGAAATCAACAGCCGTAGGTGACGCTGCAAATACCCAGCAGAGCATCTTCGAAGTCGAACCTCGCGACGTGAACCGCAGAACTTACGAGCGTGCGATCGAGTCCGTTTCGCGCGTAACCGACGAAGTCGAACGCGAAATCCTTAAGGCATGGGGGCGTAGCCATGGCGCGTAAGGTCTTTGGGGACTCACTCAAGAACGCGATGGGCAAAACGCCGCCTTCGGACGAGGATCTGGATGTGAAGCGCACGAGCCCGACTGTAGCTCGCGCACAAGCATCCGTGCTCGAAGAGGATAAACACGCCACGCGGTTGATCGACCCGACCACCATACGGATGTCCGCGGTCATGGACCGCATCGATCCAAGCGATGGGCTGCATGAGCTTGTGTCATCGATCCGCGAGCACGGTCAAAAGGTTCCAGTGCTGGTTCGCCGAACCGAGGACGGTGCGCTTGAGATAGTCTATGGACGCCGTCGGCTTCTCGCCTGTCGCCAACTTGGTCAGAAGGTGCGTGCATCGGTCATGGAAATGACCGACGAGGAAGCACTCATCGCCCAAGGCGTGGAGAACAATGCCCGCCAAGACCCATCATTCATCGAAAGGGCTCTCTTCGTCGCCGGCATCATTCGGGAGCTTGGGAAAACCGACGAAACGCGCAAGAACGCTCAAACGATCGCGTATCGGGCACTTCAAATCGATGAATCGCTTGTCTCTCGGATGAACCGTATCGCTACAGGCATCCCAATGGAACTGATCCAGGCTATCGGACCTGCACACGGCGTTGGTCGGAGGGTTTGGGAAAAGCTATTCAGGCTATGCGAGAAAGACGTCGCGAGAGCGCGAGAAGTTGCAGACGAAATCCCTCGCAACATCCCGGGCCCCGACCGTCTCGAAGCGGCGGTTACCTTGCTGACTGCCACCAAAACGTCGACGCAGAAGGCACATCCCAGTGAGCGCGTGAAGATCGGCCGAAAAGGCAACCGCATTACCATCGATGTGGACGCTGATCTTGTACCTCGTGTTGAGGATGCAGTCCGGAAGCTGATCACGGAGCTTCTTGACCGCGGTCAAGAGATGCCAGAGTGACGACCCCGTGTCTTGACCGCGGTCAAGACATCAAAAGCAACGAGCAGAAAACGAAAGGAGGACCGGCTAGAAAAAGAAAGACCCCCCGAAAGCGATGCTTCCGAAGGGCCTCAATCAGTCTCGACACCTGATTGATACCCCCAAAACGAATTGATTTCAACACCGCTTGCGGTGAACGGGGAAGCTTTTTCTTCCGAAACACCATGAGACATGCAACTGAAACAACAACCGCCTTGGCGGAACGGACATCTTTGCCCTGCCCTAACCCCTATGAGCTTCTGGGCCCGGTTCGCGTACTAAAGAAGGAGCTCGGTCTCACAGCCAATGACCTCGCCGTTCTGACCGCGCTCATTAGCTTCCTGCCCCGCAAAGAACGCGAGATTCAGGACAGCCAGCGACTTACGCTCACTGTCGTGTTCCCATCGAACGCTTCTCTGTCAGAGCGCGCCAATGGGCTCGACGAGAGAACACTTCGACGCAGCCTAGGACGCCTCTCAGCTGCTGAACTGATCGAGCGAAAGAGCTCAGCAAATGGCAAGCGCTTTCCGCTGCGTTATGGAGGCGTTATCAGAGATGCGTTCGGTATCGACCTGAAGCCCTTGATCCAAAGGTACGGCGCGCTCGCGACTCAAGCCTTGCAGCTCACCGAGGAACGCGAGCGCTTGCGCTCACTAAAAGCTGAGGCGTTAGCCCTACGTGCTTCGCTTCTCCAACAGACACGCTTCGATGAAGCAAAGCTGTCTACCCTCAACATGATCAGAAATGTCCTGCGTCGAGCAACATTAACCGTTGATGCAGTCCTGAACGTTATCTCAGAACTTAGGGCCCTCGGAGCCAGTACCGACGCAAGCTACGGTGAACACCATGCCGCAGCAAAAGCTGGTTCCGAAGACAATTCCCAAGCTGTCGAACACCAACCTCATGCACCAGAATCCAACGATCTGCCCGCCACAAACGGACAAAATGTCCGGCACATAGAGTCTATAAAAAAAGATATTAAAAAGATTGCTTCCGCTATGGTTAATCGCGGTGAACAAACCGCAAAAACCAAACCCACGATCAACCGAGACACAGCACGCATGGCATGGGAAGACTTCACCCATGTTGCGGCATTTTTCCCAGAACCTCCACGCACAGGAGAAGCCCTTACCCGCATTCTATACGACCTCGGTCGATTGCTAAGAATAAACCAAGACGAACTGAGGCATGGCATCCAGAAAGCTGGCGCAGGCAAACTGCTTCTCGTCTTCGACTACCTGATAGCAAGAGCAGACACGATCAGAAACCCTGGCGCTTATTTTGTAAGGATCCTACGCACACAACTTGCTCCCACATGAGCTTCTTGACCGCGGTCAAGAAGTACCATGAGAGGGAAAGGGTTGTTGGTTTGAGGGTGACGGGAAGTGAGATCGGGAGAGTGGCTTCCGGCGCCCGTTGTGGAGATGATCTGATGGCGAAATCTGCTATGAGAATTACCCTGTCCGCATCCAAGGACATCCCTTTCGACAAGCTCATGCTGAGCCAGTCCAATGTGCGGCGCATCAAGGCCGGTGTCTCTGTTGAGGAACTTGCCGAGGATATCGCGCGGCGTGGATTGCTGCAGGGCTTGAGCGTCCGGGCGGTGTTGAATGACGATGGCACCGAAACCGGCATGTATGAAATTCCTGCGGGCGGGCGGCGGTTTCAGGCGCTGGCTCTGCTGGTGAAGCAGAAACGACTGGCCAGGACAGCCCCCATTCCCTGCATTCTGCGTGAGGCTGGGTCGAACATTCTGGCGGAAGACGATTCACTGGCTGAGAATATGCAGCGCGTCGCTCTGCACCCGCTCGACCAGTTTCGCGCATTCGTGGCTTTGCGCGAGAAGGGTCAGGGCGATGAAGCGATCGCCGCGGCCTTCTTTGTCACGCCGCAAGTGGTGAAGCAGCGGCTGAAGCTGGCCTCTGTGGCCCCTGCCCTTTTGGATGTCTATGCCGAGGATGGCATGACGCTTGAGCAGCTCATGGCCTTTACCGTCAATCCTGATCACGACCGCCAGATGCAGGTCTGGGATGTGATCTCATCCTCGTGGAACAAGGAGCCGTTTCAGATCCGGCGCATGCTGACGGAAACCTCGGTCCGCGCCTCGGATCGTCGTGCGGTGTTCGTCGGGCCTGAGGCTTATGAAGCCGCTGGCGGCACGGTTCTGCGCGATCTGTTTCAAGGCGATGATGGCGGCTGGCTTGAAGATGTCGCGCTGCTCGATCGTCTTGTCGCGGATCGGTTGCAGTGCGAGGCAGAGGTGATTTCTTCCGAGGGCTGGAAGTGGATCGAGGTCGCGCTCGACCTGCCCTATGGCTACAGCCACGGGCTGCGGCGGTTGTCCGGTGATCCGGCACCAATGAGCGATGAGGAGATTGCGGCCCATGCAGCGCTGCTGGCTGAGTACCGCGCACTTGAGGATGAGTATGCCGGTCAGGATGAAATCCCCGAAGAGGTTGATGCCAGGCTGGGGGAACTCGAGCAAGCCATGGAAGCGATCGAGGCGCGGCCGCTGATCTTCGATCCAGACGAGGTCACGCGGGCCGGGGCCTTTGTGACCCTTGATCGCTCGGGACAGCTGTCAGTTTACCGCGGCTATGTCCGCCCAGAGGATGAGCCGCGCGCAGAGACCGCGGTTCAGGATGGCAGCGAGGCTGGCGCTGCTCAGATGGGGCAGGGGGGTGATGTCGGGCTTTCAGCTTTGGGTCACGATGGCAGCGATGCCGGGGCCCATGTCGGGACCATCATCACGTCCGGCGGTCAGCCGCTTGGGGCTGGTCTGCCGGAGGACGAGGATGATGGCGCTTTGAAGCCACTGCCCGAGCGGCTGGTTCAGGAATTGACTGCACATCGCACGCTGGCGTTGCGCGAGGCCCTTGGCCGGTCTCCCGATGTCGCGCTGACGCTTCTTCTGATGAAACTGGTGGGTGACACGTTCCACAGCGCGGGGGCGGCGTCGGGCGGTTGTCTCGAGGCTTCAGTCCGGCAGGTCTATTTGCCTGCGCAAGCGCCGGATCTGAAGGACAGCGCCGTGGCGCTTGCCGTCGATGATCGCCACGCCGCATGGGAAGCCGATCTGCCCCTTGGCAATGAAGCTGCGCTCTGGGACTATCTGTCAGTGCTCGACCAGGGCAGCCGCCTGTCCTTGCTGGCCCATTGCCTCAGCTTCGGGATCAATGCCCTTCATGAAAAGGTGAACCCATATGGTGCGGGCATTTCCGCCTCTGGCCTGACACGGCGCATGGCGCAGGCGGATCGGCTGGCCCAGGCTGTCGATCTCGACATGGTGGATGCTGGCTGGGAGCCGACAGTCGACACCTATCTCAACCGTGTGCCCAAGGCGCGTATTCTCGAAGCCGTGCGCGAGGCGAAAGGGGAGGGGACAGCCCAGCTTCTGGATCACCTCAAGAAGGGCGAGATGGCGACCGAGGCCGAGCGGCTGCTCAAAGGCTCCGGCTGGTTGCCCGAGGTCCTGCGTCGCGCTGATCTGGCAGCGCTTGACGGCGAAGATGGCGCGGAAGGGCAGGGGGCCGATATCGGCTCGGACACCTTGGAAAGCGTCAGTGATGCTGACCTTCCAGCCTTCCTGACCGATGATCTGCCGGATGCGGCCGAGGCCATGATGGCTGCAGAGTGATCTGAGCATCCGAGGGCGGGGAAATCCGCCCTCACTTCCCCTTTATCATAACAATATCAACAGGATGCGGTGCAATGCTCGCATTCGGGATGAGGAACCATGTCTGCAACAACCATTCTCAACACAGCCCCCCTGGGGGCGCTGATCCGCTATACTGACCACACCCCCAAACCGCCTGCGCGCTTCACCCGCAAGCTCGCGGCCTGGGAGCGTTCCAACGGTGTCGGGCGTCTGGTCAAGAAAGAGCCGCCCCGCGTCTACGCGACCTGGACCGCGCCCACGAGTTTTACACTGCATGAGGGGAATTTCGCCTCGGACGGGGTGATCCTCGTCACCATCATGCGCAGCCATTCGGCCGAGAGCCAGCTTACATTCGAAGTGGCGGAGGAGCCCAAGCCGGGGCAGGTGCGTGTGCTTCTGGATTTCGGTGGCAACACGGAACTGCTGCATATGGCGGAATCCATCATCGCCGCCGAGCTGTGGATCGCCAAGGAAGGCTATAGCAATGCCCGCCTCGAGATCGTCAGCGAGGACAGCGATGGGGCAGGGGGCGTGGATCGCGCCGCCTGAGACGTTCACAAAACCCGAGGGGTCCGCAGGTGCGGGCCTCTCCCACAAGACAACCTGTCGCAATGGCTCATAGGCAAATGCGCGCCAGAGGTGCCATCCCCAAGGAAGACATCCACAACCATATCCGGTCAGCAAGGCTGGCAAAAACGCATGCATCTTCGGGACAAGAGGCTCCTGCCGTCAAGGCCCCATCCCCCGCTCGCCATGCCCTTCCTTGGCCCAAATCCAGTCCTCGAGATCAACCCGCAAGGGGTCGGACTACGGGCAAGCCCGTGCCGCCGGCCGGATTCGGAGCAAGTCCGTACGCACCCGGTGATGTCAGCCAGTCTTTGGTCCTTCGGGGTCCTGTCGCGCGGGGGATGGTCCCTCGCCTCCAAAGACAGGAACCAAACAGATGTCCCGCAAAGATGCATACGCCTTCGCCACTTCACTCGCCGCCACGCTGATGGTCTCGATCGTCGTCTTCCAGGCTGGGGATGGCACCTATGGCGCGGTCCCCGCCGATGACATCGACGGCGACGAAGTCGCTCTCGTGGAAGAGATCAACCCTTGGGAGTAATCCCCACGGGTTTTGCGAAAGCCCCGGGCATGGCGCATGGCGCCCCCGGGCCCATCGCTGTCCCGCGCCTAAACGCGGGCGGGACATAAGGGGCCAATGTGATTGGCCGTGCGATCCAGGAGGCGATTTGTAAGCGTTCGCTACGGATCACCGAGCTTTCAGCTTGACGGCTTGAAGTTCCATGGCAGCAGGTCGTCGATGCGGTTCTGGGGATGACTGTTCGCGATAGCGGTTAGGGTTGCCTTGAGATAGGGGTTTTGGATTGAGGGACGAAGGCTCCTGTGCAACCTGCGCCGAAGGATCGGACACCACGACTGGCGCAAAACACGGGCTGTCATCATCCCGTACAGCCGGTAATACAAGCTTTCCACACCGTGCCTGACCACGCCATTCCGAAAGGTGATTGGGCCGAATGCCATATCTCTGCGCAACCGCATTCACCGTAGCCCCTGGCTCCAGCGTCTCTGCCACAATCCGCGCTTTCACCTCATCTGGCCATCGCCGCTGACCATTAGAGCGTATATCCACCCCATAGTCCTTGAGAAACTCCACCGTAGTCGCCATCGCGAAACTCCATCCAGATTTCAATCAGGCCGGAGATCGCAGCTCAGGGCAAAGACTGGAAGGTGGCGCTCAGAATACGCTTACGGCGATTTGCACGCCGCGCGCCGACAAAACGTAGCGCGCCGTTTCGGATGCGCTTCAAAAAGCAGTCAGTCGATCTGATCGCGCGCGGCTTGTTGCTGCGGCTCGAGCTGAGATGCGCGATCCGCCCACGCCCGGCTGGGCCGACGACGTGCCCGGCCCATAACGGACAGTCGATACGGGAAGATGCCGCACGGCGGCATTCTCGGAAGCGGCCTGTCAGTCAGCTCTGCAGAAAATACCGAACTTGTGCGGTGGATGCCACGATCACTGCGGAGCGGTAGTTGGCGTTTCCAGCCAGTAGATACAGCGCTGCCGAGCCCGGACTATTTAGCACGGGTGGGGGCGATTGCTGCGCGGCGCGGCACGCTAGGTATGCGCAAGATACCCCATGGCAGCGGAGTAGGACGTACCCTCGCCGCTGCGGGGCTGGCGCTACAGCGGGAAGATCGGCCAGAGAGATACTACCTCACCCCCTGCTGTTAATCGCGGTTGGCGTATGCAACAAAAGCAGGTGACGACCACTCGTGCCGTGCGGTATTGATCGATCCGATAAACATCTGGAAAGCTGCATGTGTGACCAACCCGCCGAAACCAAGAAGCCTGACGCTATCAAAGCTCATTGTCCGACTTGCGATGCAGAGCGGAAATGCAATCTACATGGCCATGTATATAAAGCATGGTCCTGGGAAGACCGTGAAGGACGTCATTCTATGAATGGTGGAGTGGAGCATTCGCTTTTGGAGTGTCGAGGCTGCGAAACCGTGTTCTACCTGAGCGATGCGTGGGACTCAGAAAGCATGGACTATTATTACGGCCCTAACGGGGAAACGATGGTCGAAGCAGAGCGTGACAAGCGCACTTATCCGTCGCCGGCAAGCCAAACCAAGCCCATCTGGTTCGACGCAATTGGGAAGACCGACGCTCAGCTACAAAGCATACTAAACGAGATGTATGTCGCCTATGATCACGGCGCCAATATTCTCACTGCCGTTGGCCTGAGAACCGCATTAGATCGAGCTACCGAGGTTATAGGCATCGATCCAGCAATGACCTTCGAGGAGAAGCTGACTGAATTGAAGAACGGCGGTTGGATCGGTGCTACAGAGCACGACATTCTGGACGTGATAACAAATGCCGGGAATGCTGCCGCTCATCGAGGCTGGTCGCCGAGCAAGGAGGACGTAGGAAAATTGCTGACGGCGATGGAAGCATTCTTGCACCGCGCATTCATAGTCGGACAGGACGCTCTGGCCATTAAGGCCAATATCCCACCCAAACCGAAGCGCAAGAAAGCAACGAAGGGAAAACCGTGAAGGTTATGAAAGACATTTTTTCTATCGCTGTAGCGTGGCACAGTGGAGGCATCACCTCCTCGCCGGGCGTATGCATCGATAGTGCTGATGAGGTCAGCATGACCTTGGCGAGCACGTGGCCCTGACGTCCGTCGACGCACCAACGCAGCATGGCTGCTCCGAGCCCAAACTGGCCGAGGCTTGCCACGTCGCCTCTGCCAATGGAGTAACGCGCTACGCATTGCGTCCCGGCCCATTGCCGACGGTCGCTTGACGAGGACGCGCACACGCCCCATTGAGCGCAGGTTGTGGTATCCCGCAGCGCTAGTTGCCCTGGAACCGTCACCCCTCGACTGGCCGCCCTCACGGGGACCCTATCAAGCCGTGGACACGCCATTCCCCGATCGCTACGGTGGGGACCGAAGTTAGAGTTCTCAGGATTTTACGATGACCATTTACCCGCAGCCCAAGCCCGATAGCCGTAAGTATCAGGACCTGATCAACGACATCGACAAGGGCATCATCAAAATCCCCAAGTTCCAGCGGGAGTTCGTCTGGCCGATCGAGAAGACCGCGGCGCTGCTCGACTCCATCGTCAAAGGCTACCCGATCGGCACCTTCATCATCTGGAAGACCGATCATCGCATGGGTGACGTCAAGGACATCGGGAACATCCCCCTGCCCGCGACACCGAAGGACCGGCAGGTCGAATACGTCCTGGACGGTCAGCAGCGGATGACGTCGCTCTTCGCCGCGTTTCGGGGGGCGAAGATCCAGCGTGCGAACTCGCGCAAGGAAACGGACTTCTCGGAGATTTACGTTGATCTTGCATCAGACCTTGCCGACGACGACCAGATCGTCATCACCGAGCTGCCGCCCGCGCCACATAAATGCGTCCCCCTGGGCGACATCATCGCCTTCGACTGGAACGTCGGCATGCGCCTTTCCGCCGCAGGGTTTAGTAACGACGACCTCGCGCTTGCGGGCAAAATCAAGGAAGCCTTCACGACTTACGATTTCAGCCTCGTCACGCTAACCCGGAACGACATCGACAGCGCGATCGAGGTCTTCACACGGATCAACACTGGCGGCTCTGTGCTGACCCTCTTCGAGATCATGGTCGCCAAGACCTACGATGAAGAGCGCAAGTTCGACATGCAGGAGCGCTGGAACGCGCTTGAGAAGCGCATGAAGAAGGTAGGCTTCGACGGCGTTTCCCCGTCAACGATCCTCTCGCTGCTCTCTCTGATCCTGAGCAAGACCGGCGAGTGCAAGCGCACGACGATCCTTGGCCTCGACAAGGACGCGATCATTGACGAGTGGGACGCCGTCGTGTCATCGTTGGAGGGGGCCGTTGACTACGTGCGCCGAGCCTACCGCATCCCGGTGTCGTCGCTGCTGCCCTACGACGCCATGCTGGTGCCTCTGGCCTACTTCTTGCACACGAAGAAGAAAGCCCCGTCTGGCAACGAAATCCTGCGCCTGCGCGAGTTCTTCTGGCGTGCTGCACTCACCTCCCGCTACTCGGCGTCGAGCGAGACCATGCTCTCCCAGGACAAGCGGCGGATGGACGAGATCCTCATAGGCGACTTGACCCCGTGGGCGGACCTCCAAAAGCTCGACATCGAAAACGCGCAAGCCCTGATCGAGACCAACTTCTCAACCGGCAACGCGCGCTGCAAGGCGATCCTGTGCCTGCTCGCGCATGAGCAACCTAAGGACTTCGACACGAACGGAACGGTCAGTGTCGACAACGTGTTCCTGAAGACGAGCGCTAGCCGCAACTACCACCACTTCTTCCCTCGTTCGTATCTGACGAAGGCTGGGATCGGGAACGAGAACTCGATCGTCAACATCACGCTCGTCTCGGACCAGCTCAACAAGAATGAGATCCGCGCCCGGGCGCCGAAGGACTACATCATAGCTTTCCAAAAGACGAACCCCCACATGGTGGCCAGCTTAGCGTCGCACATGATCGACCGGCACGGCATGGGCATCGACGAAGACGACTACGGCTTGTTCCTCGCACAGCGCGGCGAGAAGATCTGGGCCATGATCGAGGAGCGGGTAAACCCGGTCTTTGCCACCGAGGAAGCTGACGCTAGCGCCTCCTGATGCAAGATTTCAAGCCTCCAAGCTGGATGCCTCGGCGAACTTCTCGCCATCGCCAAGCTGAGCTCCCTTGGCCTCGCTGCCTACGCGAGCATAGAGGGCGCACCCAGCCACGACGTGATCGTCGTGGTCGAAGGGATGGCGAAATCCGTCGAAGTGAAGACGCGCCAACAGTGGGCACGCGGGACCGAACCGCCGGAAGAGCGATGCTTATAACGGAGGATACTCGCGATCAGTGTACCTAGTTCGCGCTGAACAATCCTCTCACACGGCTTCTGGTGTAACTTTATTGACTGTGCGCTGCCAAATGGCGGCGAGTATGGCCGCGATGAAGAGCGCCAAGATTGCCCTCAGGTGGGCCAGTATCTTGCGGATATTGTGGCCGCAGGCGCAGAGCACAGCAAAGATCGCATCGCCCTCCGTGCCCTTCAGCGGGCAACGTGTCAGTCGACCATCTGTTTTCATGTGTCCGATCTCGGCCTCAATGGCGCTGCGCCGTCGCAACAGTTTTGCCAGCATGGGCGTGATACTTTTGCGCATGCCGCTGATCAGCACGCGGGTGCGGGTTACGCCATGCCCACGATAGCCGCGATCGACCACCGCCAGTGAGGGGCGAATGTCAGTCAGAACTTCGACCTGATCCAGCGCATCCGCCAGCGTGTGACCGTCATATGGGTTTCCGGGCATTGAGCGGGCACCGACAATGAAGCCTTCGTTGATGGTGGCTGCGACCGAGACCTTGGTGCCGAATTCGTAGCGCACGCGGGCCTTGCCCTTGGAAATGCAATCGACCTCGGCCTCGTGCAGGCTGTAGATCTTGTTCTTGTCCTTCGGCTTCTGGGCCAACAACCGCCCGGTCAGCACCAACGCATCGCAGATCTTCTCGCGCAGCGCTCCGGCCGGAATGCCGCTCAGATAACGGCGCAAGTCGCGCATGACCCGACCGGTGTAGCCTTTCAGCGTTTTCAGTGCCTTGCGCATACGCTTGAATTGCTTCGCATGGGCATATCGGCCAACCTGCAGCGCCAGGCGCGGGGCAAGGCGGGCATAGCTCTGGCGCAGTTCGACACCCGCCTGTTGGGCCAGTGCCACCAGCTTCTGGCGGGCGCGTTCATAGAGCCGCGCATCGGTCGGATAAGCAATGTTCTTTTCCATCACGACCGAGACCCGCTCAATGCTTTTGTCAGTTACAGCCCCAGAGACACGTCCCGCCTCTATGGTCTTCGTGAGCAGCCATTCCGCGCCCTCTTCACCAATGCGGTTACGCCAGCGCGTGAGCGAGGACGGGTCGATGGGCGGGCGGTGCTGAAAGAACACCTCGCCGCAGAAATGCTGGTAATAGGGGTTCTCTACCCAACGCGCGACCACAGCCTCGTCCGACAGCTTGTAGGCGTGCTGGAGATAGAGAAGCCCTGCAACGAGGCGTGAGGGCGTGGCGGGCCTGCCCGCCTCGGACGGGAAGAACCCCGCCCATTCGCGCTCGAAGAAATCCCAGTCGATCAGCGCGGCCAGTTTCACCAGCTCATGGCGCATGTCGATGATTTCGACCAGACGCGCGCGAAACAGATCGTCTTGCTCTGGCCCCTTCGGTTTCGCCTTCATCGCCTACCCCGAAATTGCAAGGTTTCGGACGAAATCATACAAAACCCTGCAATCAAAGGCGACAGAAAATGCATATTTCCTGTACTAAATCAGCGTGTTGGGAGTTGTTCAGGGCGAACTACCTATTGCCCTTGGCGTCCAAGCGCGCCAATGTTGCGAAGCAGCTTCGTCCTTGGGCTCCGAGTTACATGCCGCGGCGCAGAATGGAGGCAGAGCAAGTCTGGGATAGCCTCAATTCCGCGCCAGTTAGGCCCGGCCCAAAGCTGCCACGTGACACAATGTCACGTGGCAGCGGTTGCAGCCTCAATAGCCGTCATTCGCCGCATCTGCAAGTTTTGTGGCTGGCTACCTTGCACATTCAGCGTGCATTGGGGGCAGTCCGGCTACGCTCTGAAGCCCCCATTGCAAAACCAATCACTTTGGGACGCTGCTTCATATAACGCGCCATCCCAGGAATTGAGGCTTACGTCTGCACAACTTAGGCTCCTTTCGAGCAAATCCGCGCTGACAACATCAGCTCCCGCGGCTTCGTAAATGTTGGATAGAGAACGTCGGATGTTTTGTAGTTGTCGACCGGCTTGGGAGGCATAGAGCCTCGCCAGCTTTAGCCTCTCAAAGTGCCTCCTGACCCTTGCCGACGTGGCGTCGTCCCATTGTTCCGGCGGGTCGACATGGAAAGTCGCTCCGGGCGGCGAACCCTCCAAGATTGCGGCATAGAGCCAGCGATCGGCCGTGAGGTCGTCATAGTAAGCGTGTAGGAACTGTGTCTCAGGCGAGTTTGGCCCGGAGGTCCCCTTGTTGTGGTTGCAGTCCTTGCAGCACGGGATGAGGTTGAGCGGTGTGAGTGCAAGTGCAGGGTGTTGCGCTTTAGGCAGGGAATGGTCCAGCGTGGAAACCGGTAGATGTCCGCAGAATGGGCACTGTCCGTGTGCGGCAGCCATCATAATCTTGTCGTAGATTTCCCTGCCACGACTCTTTTGTCGCGCTAGGTGACGGTCATATAGCTGCTCCATCTCCTTTGCTGTGGCATTGCCATTGGCTCCGGCAAGGGTATTTGCCCCAACGACAAGGTGGAGCTCAGTCGCTGTAGCTCTGGCATCGAACTCAGTTTCGGCTTGTTCGATCTGCTCTCGAATGCCTTCGAGTCGCGCCTTCTTGGCAGCATCCGCGATCCCTTGGACGCATATTTCAAAGATATCGAGTGCTGTGAATTCCGGCCGGGGTACAGTCCACATGTGTCAACCTTCTTGCTCTCGCACGGCGATGAGCGAACGGACGATGCCTCTTGCTTCGTCTGACCTGCCACTGAACTTTCATCCAGCCGGGACCGGAGCCCTTTGGGTTGATACGCCGATTGGCGCAGGTGGAGCAACCGACATCCGCGCGGAGCTTTCAGATGGCGCAGCGCGGGTGTCGGTTGCGGTGGTGAGGTGTTCCGCGAATTCCATTGGCGTCTGATAGCCAAGCGCCGAATGCGGGCGTGTTTCGTTGAAGTCGGTGGCCCAGGCCCGGATCACGGCGCGGGCATGGGCCATGTTGCGGAACATGGTCTCGTTCAGGAGCTCGTCGCGCATGCGCCCGTTGAAACTTTCCACGAAGCCGTTCTGCATGGGCTTACCCGGCGCGATGTAATGCCATTCGATCTTGCGCTCCGTGGCAAAGGTTAAGATTGCGTTACTGGTTAGTTCGGTGCCGTTATCGCTGACGATCATGCCAGGCTTTCCGCGCCGTTCGATCAGTGCCGCCAGTTCCCGCGCAACACGCCGCCCGGAGATCGATGTATCCGGGATGGCTGCCAGACATTCCCGAGTCACGTCGTCGACCACGTTCAGGATGCGGAACCGTCGGCCACAGGCAAGCTGGTCATGGACGAAATCCAGCGACCAGCGCGCATTGGGCCGTGCTTCGACCAAGATCGGGGCGCGTGTTCCTACTGCTTTGCGCCGAGCCCGGCGTTTGCGCACCGTGAGCCCTTCTTCTCGATACAGCCGGTAGATGCGGTTGATCCCTGACGGCTCGCCATCGCGGCGCAGCAACACGAACAGACGCCGATAGCCAAACCGGCGGCGCTCATTGGCCAGATCCCGCAGCCGCCGGCGCAACTCGGTTTCGCACGGCCTTCTGGACTGGTAGCGGATCATCTTGCGATCCGCCCCGACAAGGCGGCAGGCCCGCCGCTCCGACAGGCCCAGCTTGGCCTGCAGATGCGCGACAGCTTCGCGCTTCACGGCGGGCCCTACCATTTTTTTGACAGCAGTTCCTTCATCGCCGCCGCGTCCAGCATCTGCTCGGCCAAGAGCTTCTTCAGCTTTGCGTTCTCGTCCTCGAGCGCCTTCAGCCGTTTGGCGTCCGAAACCGTCATCCCGCCAAACTTCGCCTTCCACGCATAAAAGGTGCCTTCCGACATGCCGTGCTTGCGGCAAAGATCGGCACACTTTGCGCCCGCCTCATGCTCGGTCAGAATGCTGATGATCTGTTCTTCCGTGTATCTCGTTCGCTTCATTGTCCGTCCCTTCCTTGGGTCGGACTCTAATTCCAAATGGAGGAAAAATCCCGTGGCAGGTCACGTCACCTAGCTGACCATTGAAGCGTGCGAGGACTTCTTCATATGTGAGGTCGTCGCGAACGGAGTCGCTCAACATCTTGTGAAAGCCGGAGTTTGTAACTTCGAGGCCAAATATCTCTTGGGTAAGTGTTCCGACATTCTCGCCAAAGGTTTCAGCGTTTGGCCGTTCAATGCGCTTCTCACGGCCGCTTCTCCATATCCTCCAGACACATGTTTTGGGAACCTCCTGGAGGATCACTGGCGAGTGGGTGGCAATGATCGCCACTCCGTTTCGGTTGATAAGAAGATCAGACAATGAGCGAATGAACGCGGAAAGCAATGGCGGATGAAGATGAGCTTCCGGTTCGTCAAGCAATACCAGGGAGCGTTCTTCAAGCGCCTCCACAAGTCGGGTTATGGTTAGCACAACGATCTTGTGGCCAGAACTAAGCTTTGAATAGAGCTGTCTTGCATTTTTGCGGAGTTGATTGAATGCTTCGCGGGGCTCGTTCTCAGCTTTCAACTCTTCGAATGTTTCGATCAGTTTCCATATTTCCGCTTGCTTGAAGATGGGATCGGATTCCAACAAGGACAAAGCACGCCGCCACCGCTCCTGCTTCGATGTCTGAGTGAGGATCAATTGCACAGACTTCCCGAAATCTGCGGCAAGGTCATCCGTAGATTTTGGTGGCTTTTTCGTACCATCTTCGTTTTGTCCAATATGTTTAAGGCCAATATATTGATAGCGAACGCGGGATAGTTTGTTCTTAGGGGTGGATAGCGGCTCGAACGGGTCGAAAGCGCTGAAAGTCACGGCAATGATGTTTGAGAAGTTTTCGGCTTCTTCGAGGCCAAACTCGTCAATTTCGTCCCAGTGGAAGTCTCCAAACTTACCTTCTTCGGGGCGGACAAGGGCGTTTGTCATTTGCTCAACGGTATATGTCTTACCGACATTATTGCGGCCGATGAGGACATGAACGTTGGTTGGGGGGTAGGATTCCGGATGCACTGCGAATTTATAGGTCGGCGGTACGTTATTTGGGCCCCATGGGGGAGGCGTATAGGAGAATGCATATTCTGTCAGGCGCGCGCCGCCTTGCGCCATTCTCCGGTACTGACCTCTTACCGATTGATCTGACACAGATCGCAGAAGCGAGACGCCAGTTACTTTTTCGTCCAATGCACGTTCGAAGAGTTCGGCATCGCGTGCAACGTCTCTCATCGCCTCTAGGAAAACATCTCGAAAGGAGTCCCCGAGTTCATTGACCTTCTGATAGTAACTATCATCTTGTCCAAGCGAGAAGAATTTCTCTTCGAGTTCATTGAACTCGTCAGGGATATTTGGCCGTCGCTGGTCGGCGACCATCTCAAACTCACCTATCTTAACTTCGCCAATGCGGTGTTTTTCTCCGGCTTTGTCGAAGTAAAACACTACGTACATCGTGCTATAGGTGAACCAGTCATCCCAGCCGTCGGTCAGCAGGAAGACCTTGTTTGTGTGCCCTTCCGGCAAATTTTCACGGTGCGGAATGACTTGAAAATCCATGATTTAACGATGCTAGCAGGTCAAAGGTCGTTGTCCAGCGGTAAAGATGAATTCGGGAGACCCCGTCGGATTGGGCTATCGTGAACCAATGCCACTTCTCGGCTGGGCCATCTGGCGACCCGCCGCAGGCATCCAGCGCGGCAGAGCGCTGAACAGCCCTAGCGCCGGCCTCCAGCGCATCTTTCTACAGACAAGTGCTTGTCCATCTTCATTTTCTTCGCGTGGCAGGCCGCCTGGTCGCCAGACAGAAAGTCTGGTTCCTTCGTCGGTTAAGGCTTTGGCAGAGAATTGCGTATGGTGTGGGTTCGATTTATGACCTTGCGGGTCCGAGGGTGGTGATGCTCGAAGATCACATGCGGGATCGGTGTGCCGTCACGTATATGCGCAACGAGGTCATCCTTTTTAAACCACCGACCTAGCGCACATGCCCAATCGCGACCACTCATCAGCCAGACATCTTCGGCTCCGAAATCAAAGGCAACAATCACACCCAGATCTGCCCACTCCTGAAGTAACCGGGCATCATATACCGAAAAGCGGTCTATGGCGGGCTCTCCCGAACACGGCGCGGATCTGTAACGAAACAACTCGTCAAACTGCCTCCTATCCGTTGGGCGCCGCTCACCGCTGACCACCCAAAGCATCGGCGCGTGGAACTCCGTTCGCTTCAAAGCCTCCTCTGGCTTTATGTACGAGTATTGAAACTCGACAACCAACCCATGTGGCGTCCTAACGTCTGCTATGTGTAACTCGCCGCGATCATCTCGAGCTGACCTCTCCTGCCACTCCTTGGGGAATCGGTCTTTCCAAGATCGGTGCCATTCAGTCTCAGGCTCCCACCAGTGATCGCAGTGGCGCTGGCCCTTGTGTGCCCAATGCCAGACCTTCTTGGTGCCGCACTTCGCGGTTAACTCAGCGCTACACCCAGGGCACAAACCAACGGCACCGGGGGTGGCCTCAACCCGATGCTCGTTATGGACTGCAAACCTCATGATGCGACAATAAGATATCGATGGTTCATCGCCAAGTGATGCTTGCGGTTCGAAACTTCGGGAAAAGTTCGGACGAGCATATCGCGAACCCTCTAACCCCCGTTCCTTCCCGGTGGATGATTAGATTGGGCAGACCAATTCGAAGGGGCAAGAGGGTACCCTTATCCACAGCACCGCCCAAGATATTGTGTTTTGGCATTCTTGTGAAAGGCTCAATCAAGCTCGAGGTTGGCAACGCTAGCAAATCCGACTTTCGTACAGCCTGCGGAGAAAGTCCACCCGCCCTCTATGCTAAATACACCTCTCCTCAAATCGGCGGTGCTGCGCGCTCTGTGACCAACTGACGGGCTGTGACCCTTTCGCGGTGGATCATATATAGGCCCGCACCGATGATGATAGTTATGCCAGTCAGGGTCAGCGCATTGGGGAAATCTTGGAATACGAGATAGCCCAAAAGAGTCGCCACCGGCAGTTCCAGATATTGGAGTGGTGCGAGCGTGGCAGAGGGCGCGAGTGACAATGCATAGGTCATCATCATATGGCTGACGGCTGCGAAACACCCCACGCCAAACAGCCAGAGCCATGCAATTCCTTCAGGCCAAACCAAATCCAGAAGCTCTGTCCCGCTGCCCTGCGCCAGTAGCAGCACAGGTAAGCAAAGCAGGCTGGCGATGAAGCCGGTGTGGAATTGCAGTGTCACCGGATGCATCCGCCGTGACAGCCCGCGCGTTACCAGAATGTAAAAAGCAAAGCCTATAGCTGTGCCAAGGGGAAACAGCGCCACTGCGCCGAAGGCCGCGAAACTGGGCTGAATTACGAACAAGACACCCACAAAACCACCCATCGCTGCGCCGACACGGCGGGGGCCAACATCCTCGCCCAGATAGAACTTACCGACCAAAAGCACAATGAACGGAGCCACGAAGACGATCGCGAGCGCATCGGCCAGGGGCATGACGCGGATCGCGGCGATGAAGCAGAAGGTCGCGACAAGCAAAAGCGCTGCGCGAAACACCAACGCCAACCATTGCGCCCGCGCCACGTGCAGGGATAGCCCCATGATCCAGACAAAAGGCGCCATCAAAGCGCATTGCACGATGAAGCGCGCGGCAGTGATTTGACCCACGGGCACAGTGGCCGATGCCAGCTTGGCTGCCACATCGAGCATGGGCGCGGTAATGCAAAAACCCAACATCAAGGCGACACCGGCGAGGATGCGGTCAGTCGAGGGCGTGTAAGGCTGGGCTGTGCTCATAATGCATGCATAGCGATGTCGACCCATCGGGGTCTATTCAATTTGCGACGCTTGTCAGCGCATCGCGTCGTTCCCCGTGGGGCCAGCGACCGGCGGCTATCTCAGATTTCTGCGGATGCGATGCCGCGGCGTCACAGGCTGCTCCCCGCCCTCCACGTCGGTCTTGCGCCGGATATCTGCGCAAAATCTGCATCCCATTTAGACCGACGGCACTCGGTTGCTGCGCCACGCCTGAGCGGCCGCTTTGCTGAAATATGGCAATGGTGAGCTGCCGCCGGGATGTCCGCCGCGGCTCATCAAACGATTTCCAAGTCCTCTGCGGCTTTGCCCGCTGACTGCGCCTCCAAAAACCACTGCGGTTTGCGCCCCCGACCGGACCAGGTGAGCGCCGGGTTCTCAGGGTGTCGGTATTTCGCAGGCACCGGCGCACGCACGGTTTTCGTTGCCGCGCCCATCAGTTCTGCCAGCGAATAGCCCAGCTCTCTGGCGAAGGCTTCCACCTTGGCGCGGGCCTCTGCCTTTTGTCGGTCCTCGTAGGTGGAAATCGACTTGGCGATGTCGTTCATGCAATTTGCGCAGTTCCGCGAGCGACAGCGCCTCGAGATCGAAATCAGCCATGCGATGCTTTCCGTGTCCTGAATGATCCCGCAAGGTAGCCTGTATCGGCAGGACCCCGCAACTCCCTGACTGCTGGGGCAGGGGGGGCGGTTGGGCATGATCGGTATCGACCGCCAGTGCAGTGCCGGGCTCGGGTTCTGACAGGCCATGTTTGCCAGATGACAGGGTCTGGCATTGGCTTCCCCCGTGTCGCTCTGTCTGCTGGCCCATCCCTTCGACTGACAATCCCCTAATCCCGTTCGGGCTCTCGCGCGCAACCCCGCGTCAGACCGGGCCGTGTTGGCCGCCTGTGGCGTCCTGCCCGCGCCACCCCGGTCCTCTGGAGGTTTCCGGCGTCCGTTCCGTCCACCGTGCACGCGTCGCCCGACGGGCTTTTTCCGGGTCTTGTCGAAGGGACGGTCCCGAAGACAGGACACAGAAGGAAGCTACCCATGCAGAACATCGTCATCCTCGCTGGCAACATTGGCCAAAAACCCGAAACCCGCACCACCCAAGGTGGCACCAACATCACCAACTTCAGCCTCGCCACCTCCCGCCCCCGCCTCTCGGAAGGTCGCGTGCTGCGCGACGAGAACGGCTACCGGGTCATGGACACGGAATGGCACCGCATCACCTGCTTCAACGGTCTCGGCAAGACGGTCGCGGAGCACTGCGAAAAGGGCATGAAAGTCCTCGTCCACGGCCGCATCCACTACACGAAATGGATCGACAGCATGGGGAACGACCGCTACGGCTGCGAGATCATCGCCGAGAAGGTCGATTTCCTCAGCCGCCCGAAATCGGCCGAGAGTGAAAACCCCGAGCTGGTCGACAAAGACGACGAGATCCCGTTCTGAAAAGAACGGGGTCTCCCCCTCGGGCCCGGCGGGGAAACCCGCCGGGTTCGCTGCACTGCCGCAAGGCAGGTTGGAGCCCAGACTCACAGATGCTGCATTATTCTCGGATGTCCGCTTTCAAGCGTGAACTAAAACCGTTCAACGCTTTTTGGTTTTGAACGAGGTTTGTTGCGGCATCAAATGAGGGTTTTTGCGGTGTTAAAGCGGGAAACTCCCAAATTCAGCTCACCCGCAGGATATTTGATCATCCAGAATGTCAAGGGTATTAGAAGAGGGGGTTCAGAGAGAAAGCGACCTAATCGCAGGCATCACATAGCGCGGCTTCATAACCGTCAGGAATCTTCCGCCCAAGCGGGTTACCGCAATTGATGCAGGTATCGCCGCTCACGGAAGAAATTTCGGCATCTTCATCGCCTCGCTTCTTGCGGCGGCGATCCTCGTGCCATGCAGCACGTTCTTTGTCTGTAAAGCCAATATTCTTTGTCATAAGTATCTCTCCTGCCGTGCCAACTGAAGCGTTTGGGTGCGCGCTTAAATCTATCAATTTTCGCCTTTTCAATTCAAATCATAATTTGCCTATGCGGCAGAAATTGGCCTTTATTGTTTACTTGGGAGATTTTTCGATGACACAATGACGTTTCCCAAAAAACCACTATTTTTCGAACTTTTGACCGAACCGGACATTGGCGCAGATGCAGCGAATGTCCGGAAGGTCCGCATAACTGCCCCTCACATCCGCGTTGTAGAGTCAGAGAAGGGCTGGTTGCTTTCGCGACGGGTTGAGGGCTGGGAGAGTGGCTTCCAGCGCCTGTCACGGAGGAATACCGATGGGTGTTGTGGAAGTAATGGATCCGGTTCGGCCGACGCGGGCAGGTGGCTGGAAAGTGGATGTAAGCCGGGGCGAGCGGAACGGGCGTGTGTCGTCCGAATGGTTCAACCGGCCTGATGACGAGCGGTATCTGTCGCTCGACGATCTCTGGGCCGATGTGAAGGGTCGGTCCGAGCGCAGCCGCAGCCGGGTGGTGCAGACGGCAGACATCCGGGTCGAGGCCGCGCGCGATAACCCCGAGCGGTTGCATCTGATGCTGCCAACAGCGCAAGAGCCGGTCGCGCCCACGCACTGGGCCTTCGGCCAGCTGGCCAGCATTGTCGGCGCCCCGGCGTCATATCTGCGGCAGCTGCCAGCGCCACTGGCGGGGATCAACCTGCAATACGGCCTGACCAACCACCGGGCCGAGCAGGTGAAGACCTTCGAGACCGAAGATGGCCGCACCGAACTGCGCGCGGTGACCGGTCCGGACTATGGCCGCATCCATGACCACGAGCTGGTCGAGGCGGTTCAGCGCATTGCGGGCAATGGCACGGGGGATACGCGCTGGAAGGTGCCGGGTGTGCTCGACTGGTCGACCGGGGTCTACAACCCCGATGTCGAGATCAGCCGCGACACGACCACGCTCTATGCCTCGGACCGTGACGTCTTCCTGTTCCTGGTCGATGATCGCAACCCGATCGAGGCAGGCAAGCTGCCCGACGGCTCCCCCGATCTCTACTTCCGGGGCTTTTACTGCTGGAACTCCGAAGTTGGTGCCAAGACCCTCGGCATGGCAAGTTTCTACCTGCGAGCAGTGTGTCAAAACCGCAACCTCTGGGGCGTCGAAGATTTTCAGGAAATCCGCATCCGGCATTCGAAATATGCCGCCTCGCGCTTCGCGCATGAGGCTGCCCCGGCGTTGACGCGGTTTGCCAATTCCTCGCCGCAAGGGTTTGTGAACGGGATCAAGGCCGCGCGGCAGCAGATCGTGGCACGCACGGATGAGGATCGTGCGGATTTCCTGCGCAAGCGCGGTTTCTCAAAGGCCGAATCCGGCAAGATTATCGAGAAAGTGCTGATGGAAGAGGAGCGCCCGCCCGAGTCGATCTTCGATTTCGTGCAGGGCATCACGCGGCTGGCGCGCGACAAGACCCAGCAGGATGCCCGCCTCGACATGGAAGGGCGCGCCAAGAAGCTGCTCGACCGGGTCGGCTGACGCGATCCTTCTGAACGTGGCCGCGCAAGGCAACGGGCGGCCACGTCCGTTTCACGTTCTGCATGGCTATCCACATCAACGCCGCCGCCCCCCTTCGAGGCAGAGGGCGGCGGTTTGGTCTTTGACGGTTTCAAGCGGGGAGAGAGGCTTTCCGCGCCGTCGGAGATATCAGCCATGTTCGACTTGCCCCTGCCGATCCACCCGACCCCTCGCCCGAGCGGCCCCGCGCCACACAGCCCAAATGGCTCCGCTGACCCCAGCCGCCCCTTCGCCCTGACAGTCTCAAACCCTTTGCCCGCTGCTCAGATGTCGGGCCGGGCCGCGCCCATGGTCCTTGCGCGTTTCAAGACGCTGGCGGAGGCCATGCAGGGCGCGACCGATCATGCCGAGGACATGGCCCCCGATGCTTCCCCGCAGATGATTGCCATTCTGGACCGCGACGCGCGTCTGGTGCTCGCGGGTGCGGCCAGCGAGAGCGCAGTGGCCTGGTGCCATCCGGTGACCAGTGCCGCCGAGGCGCGCTCCGTGGTGCATGAGGCAAGCCAGCTGCGCGCCCAGGCGGGCCGTGCCGCCGATTGGCGCGAGGCTGATCTGGCAGAACGCCTGCGCCAGCGTGCCGATCTGCTGGATGCGCGTCTGGTCGATCCGCTCTGGTGCGGATTTGCCGCCCGCGCGCTGCAACTGGCAGCCTGAAGAGACAGAGGCGGGCAGGGCAGAGATGCGCCTTGCGGGGGGGAGAGGAAAGATCGCCCCGCGACGCGCATGTCCCCAGGCTGTTTCAAGGAGAGAACGATGCGCCAGAATTCCCCGACATTACCCGCTCCGCTGCCCCCAGCCCGCACGGATTTTCACGGGCTGCAGGCCCGGCATGCCGAGGCCGAGGCCCGCCTGGCCGCGCTGATGGCCGCCAATATGACCCGGCTTTATGATCATCTGACCCGTGCCGGCATCACCCATGTCATGGTCAGCTTTCACTGTGATCATGACATCTGCTTGATCACCGGCCTCACCGCCTGGGCGGATGATGTGGAACGCCCCTGTCCCGATGTGACCATCCCCTATGTTGCGCTGGACCAGCCCGGGCCCGCGCCCCGCAATCTGGCGCTCAGGCACGCGATTACGCGCATCGCCTGCGATGTGCTGCAGGATTTGCGCGCGGCATCCGGCACGACCCGCGCTGCAGATGGCAGCTTTTGCTTCGACGCCGCCGCGCGCGCGAACCTGCTCGATTACACTCCGTGCGATGCGATGGCTCCCTCCGGTCAGTTGCAAGCCTGCTCCGCCAGTTATGCGCGGCGGCCGTGGTGATGGACCCGTTCTATGCACGCCTCGGGGTAAGCCCTCAGGACAGGCCCTGCACTGTGCTGCGCGCCACGATCCGGGCGCTGCATCCCAGCCTGCGGCGCATGCGCGGGCTTCGCGTCGCGCGCCAGCGGTTTTACCGCGCCATGCTGGCCAGCCATGCGCGCCTGCAGACAAAGGCTAACCCAGTGGGCGCGGACTGACGCTGCCGCCCCTGATCACCCCAACTCATCACACCCCACGCCCGGCCTTTGGTCGGGCCTTTTCTTATGGAGACCCCAATGGCGGATTATTTCACCCGTTTCTCGTGCCTGCTGGACGTTGGCAGCCCCGACAAGGCTGTGCGTGCGCTCGAGCTGTTCCGGGAACTGCACGCTGCGGATCACGACGCAGACGACCCGGAGGTCGCAGGCCTCACACTCGTGCGTCAGGACGCGCCCGAGGGCAGCATCCTCTGGATCTATGACGACGAACACGGCGACCCTGAGGCGGTCATCCGTTTCGTGCTGCGCCTTGCGCACGACCTCGATCTCACCGGCCTCTGGGGGTTTACCTATGCTGTGACCTGCTCCCGGCCCCGCCTCGACGCATTCGGCGGTGGTGCGCATGTCATCGACCTTGGCGCGCGCAAATCGATTGGTGCCACCAGCACGCAAGACTGGCTGACAGCCGCACTGAACGGGGAGGACCCCCATGCCTGAGGTGATTTGCACCACCGTCTACCAGTTCCCCGAACTCTCGGATGTGGCCAAGGAAAAAGCGCGCAGCTGGTATTGCGAATTGGGCCCCCATGATGACTGGTGGGACGCGGTCTATGAGGATTTTGAGCAGGTCTGCGAGATCCTCGGCGTCCGCCTGAAAACCACCCCCGTCCGCCTGATGGGCGGCGGCACGCGCCAAAAACCCTGCATCTGGTTCTCAGGTTTCTGGAGCCAGGGCGATGGCGCCTGTCTGGAAGGGTTTTACAGCCACGCCAAGGGCGCGACCGCGCGCATCCGCGCCTATGCGCCCAAGGACGCAAGCTTGCACAGCATAGCCGACCGGCTGCAGGCCATTCAACGGCGGAACTTCTACCAGCTTGCCGCCGAGATCAGCCATCGGGGCCGCCATTACCACGAATACAGCATGTCGGTGGACGTCACCCGTGACAGCCCGACCTGGCAGCTGCCGACCGAGGATGCCGAGGAAACCGTGGTTGAAGCAATCCGCGATCTGGCCCGCTGGCTCTATCGTCAGCTTCAGTCTGAGTACGACCACCTCACCTCGGATGAGGCCGTCGAGGAGGGCATTATCGCCAATGAATACACGTTCACGGAAACGGGGCGGCGGTTCGGGTGACACATGGACCGGCTCAACCCATCTCTTGCGGAATATCCAGAATGTATGTATATTCTGCACAAATGGAGACCCAGATCATGCATGAGCTTCCCGAGTTCAAAGCTGCCGACCTGACGCGGCACACAAGCGACCTGTTTGACGCGGCCATTCGGTCGCCGATCGCGATCACCAAGCATCGCAAGCCGAAATTCGTGCTGATGAGCATGGACCAGTACCAGCAGCTCGCTCGGGGGGCCACGCAACAGGCTCACATGATCGACGAGATGCCAGAGGATCTCAAGGCGCTGATGATAGAAGGGCTCGAGCGGGACTTGACGCGGGCGGATGACTAAGCCGGCTGCTGGAGAAGTTTTTCGCTATCCGTTCCTGTGGAAACGCGAACAGATGGCGGGCGAGACCGAGGGCCGCAAGACGCGGCCTGTCTGTATCGCCGTCACTGTCGCCAAGTCCGATAGCGAGACCGTGGTGTTCATCTTGCCGATCACCACGCAGCCGCCCTTGGCCTCGCGCAAATTCATCGAGGTGCCACAGATCGAGTCGCAGCGCGTTGGGTTAGAGACCCATGTTCGCAAATGGGTCATGCTGGACGAGATCAACACCGATATTCTAGAGCGGTCCTACGTCTGGGAGGACCGCACGCCCATCGGCACGTTCAGTTCCGTCTTCACATCCAGGATACAGTCCAGCCTGATCGCGCTTGCCAGGTCGGGCGGAGCATCCGTTGTCGATCGGCTGAAGTAATCTCGATCAACGCAGGGTCTGCCTACCCTCACCTGTTCCCTTCGATCCATTTCGACATCAGCCCCTTGTCGCGAAAGCATTCATCCGGCACGGCGCGGCGTTTGGTGCGGGCGAGGCGTTCGGCGAAGGCGACCTGTTTGGACGAGGGCAGGCTGTCGAGCGCTGTGGCGGGTGCCATTCTGGCTTGCGTGTCGATCCAGGCACTGAGTGCGCGGCGATCCTGCTGCACCTCCCAAGGCAGAAGCGTCTGGTTGCGCAGGGCCAGCGCGCGCGCATAGGCGATCTGCTTGGGCGTTGCGGGCAGGGCGAATGTGGTCTCTTCCATCGGGGCGGTTTCCCTTGCTGGCGTGTTTTTCAACATAGAACATAACACGAACAAATGCAAGCCGCCTATCGTCATGACAGGGGTTTTGAGAGCTTGAGGAGGGATGGGGAAGAACAGGTTTGAGCCTGCCTGAGAGAGGGGGCCTCGACCTGATCCTGACCCTTATTCTGGAGTTTTCCCATGACGCATCTTTCCCCTGTCACGCCCGCACAGGTGCCGGCTTTGCCGATCCACGCAGCTGCCCCCGCCGCGGCACCTGAAACGACCACCCCCGACACGGCGCTCACGATCCTCGCTGTGGCCGAAGCGCTGCAGCCTGATCTGGCCCAAGGTTTCCAGATCGATGCGCTGCGCCTACGCGTAGAAATGGAGCGCGCCTTTGGCGGCTCCGATGCGACCGGCGCCTGGGATTGGAAGCTCGCCTATGAGGCTGGCGAGGCAGCGCTGGTCCTGTTCCTGCGGAAATTCGGCCGCGCGCTTCTGGCCCGGGCGGGTTCACCAGCCGCGCTGCTGCCCATCCTTGCCAAGGTGGCGGGCCTCTTGCCCACGCACACCCGCCGCTCGGAAGAAATGGAGCGGTTCCAGCAGTTCAGTACACCGCTGCCGATGGGACTGGCGGCGCTGGCCGCCGCGCAGATCACGCCGCGTGATCTGGTCCTTGAGCCTTCGGCCGGGACCGGGCTTCTGGCGATTCTGGCCGAGATCACGGGCGGCAGCCTCGCGCTGAACGAGCTGGCCGACACCCGCGCCGATCTTCTGCGTCGCCTGTTTCCAGGGCGTCCGGTCACCAGTTTCGACGCGGCGCAGATCGACGATCATCTGGACGCGGGTGTTCGACCGAGCGTCATCCTGATGAACCCGCCATTCTCGGCAGTGGCCAATGTCGACGCCCGCACCACCGAGGCGACAGCCCGGCATTTGCGCTCGGCCCTTGCGCGCCTGGCCCCCGGCGGACGGCTGGTCGCCATCACAGGGGCTGGTTTCGCGCCCGAAGCCCCGGCCTGGGCTGACACTTTCACCCGCCTCACTGAGTCCGCGCATCTGGTCTTCACTGGTGCAGTTTCGGGCGCTGCCTTCGCCAAGCACGGCACCAGCTTCGAGACGCGGGTTTCGGTCTTCGACAAATGCCGCGGTGGCGAGGCGTGCGGCATCACCGCCGAGCTGGCGCGCCCGATATCGCCTGATGTCGCCAGCCTGCTGTCGCTGATCACCGCTTATGTCCCCCCACGCCTCGCGCTGGCGCAGGTCGCACCAGCCGGGCAGGGCCACACTTCCCCCTTCCCGGGAAATCCTGCCCGCCCCACGCGCACGGCCATCAGCACATCGCGCGCGACCCCTGCGGCCCAGCCCCACCAATCCAGTGCACAAATCGAGGCTGAAGATCTGGCCTATACGCAGCGCGATGCGACTGAGGACGATGCCAGTGCGCGCCTGTCGGATGCCATTTATGAAACCTTCCGGCTGCAGGCGATCGACATCCCCGGCGCGGCACCGCACCCGACGAAGTTGGTGCAATCGGCGGCGATGGCCTCGGTCGCGCCCCCGAAACCCAGCTACCGCCCCCAGCTGCCCGCCGCCATCCTGCGTGAGGGGCTTCTGTCCGACGCGCAACTCGAGACCGTGATCTACGCGGGCGAAGCGCATTCGGCGTATCTCGCCGGGTCCTGGTGCGTCGATGAAACCGGCGACATGGTCTCGGCCGCGCCCGACGATGCCGCAGACGCCATCCGCTTCCGCCGAGGCTTCTTCCTCGGCGATGGCACGGGTGCAGGCAAGGGCCGCCAGTCGGCCGGAATTGTTCTGGACAACTGGGCGCAGGGCCGCCGCAAGGCGCTCTGGATTTCCAAGAGCGACAAGCTTTTGGAGGATGCGCAGCGCGACTGGTCGGCCCTTGGCCAGGAACGCTTGCTGGTCACACCGCTCTCGCGCTTTGCGCAAGGCAAAGACATCCCGCTCACGGAAGGCATCCTCTTCACCACCTACGCCACACTGCGCTCGGAAGAGCGGGGGGCAAAAAAGTCCCGCGTTGACCAGATCGTCGACTGGTTGGGGGCTGATTTCGACGGGGTGATCCTGTTCGATGAAAGCCATGCCATGGCGAATGCCGCCGGATCGAAGGGCGAGCGCGGTGACACCGAGGCCTCGCAGCAGGGCAGGGCGGGCCTGTGTCTGCAACACAAGCTGCCCAATGCCCGCGTGGTTTATGTCTCGGCCACGGGCGCGACCTCGGTGCACAACCTCGCCTATGCGCAGCGGCTCGGCCTCTGGGGCGGGGAAGACTTTCCGTTTTCGACGCGGGCAGAATTCGTGCAAGCGATTGAGGCGGGTGGCGTAGCTGCGATGGAAGTCCTTGCCCGCGACCTGCGGTCGCTCGGTCTCTACACGGCCCGGTCGCTTTCTTATGACGGCGTCGAATACGAGATGCTGGTTCATGCCCTCAGCCCGGAGCAGCGAAGCATCTATGATGCCTATGCCGGCGCCTTCGCCATCATCCACAATAACCTGGCCGCTGCGATGGAGGCCGCGAATGTCACGGGTGAGAACGGCACGCTGAACCGCCAGGCCAAATCCGCCGCGCGGTCTGCCTTCGAGTCCGCCAAGCAGCGCTTCTTCGGCCATCTCCTCACCTCAATGAAAACCCCCACTTTGATCGCCGCCATCGATGCCGATCTGGCAGCAGGCCATGCGTCGGTCATCCAGATCGTCTCGACCGGCGAGGCGCTGATGGAACGCCGCCTGTCGGACATCCCCACGGATGAATGGAATGACGTCCGCGTTGACATCACGCCGAGGGAGGCGTGCCTCGACTACCTCGCCCATTCCTTCCCGGTGCAGCTGTTTGAGCCCTTCACCGACAGCGAGGGCAACCTGTCTTCGCGGCCTGTCACGCGCGATGGCCAGCCGGTGGAATGCCGCGAGGCGGTGCGACGACGCGATGCGCTGATCGAGCATCTGGCAAGCCTGCCGCCCGTGCCCGGCGCGCTCGACCAGATCGTCCAGCGCTTCGGCACCGATCTAGTGGCGGAAGTGACGGGCCGGTCGCGGCGCATCGTGCGCAAAGGCGCTGGTCCTGCGGCGCGCCTTGTCGTGGAAAGCCGGGCAGGATCTGCCAATCTCGCGGAAACCGCCGCCTTCATGGATGACCAGAAGCGTATCCTGATCTTCTCAGACGCCGGTGGCACGGGGCGTAGCTATCACGCCGATCTTGGCGCCAAGAACCAGCGCCTGCGGGTGCATTACCTCTTGGAACCGGGCTGGAAGGCCGATGCTGCGATCCAGGGCCTTGGCCGCACCAACCGCACCAATCAGGCGCAACCGCCACTGTTCCGGCCTGTGGCCACCGATGTGAAAGCAGAAAAGCGTTTTCTCTCCACCATCGCGCGCCGCCTCGACACGCTGGGGGCCATCACGCGCGGCCAGCGCCAGACAGGCGGGCAGGGGCTCTTCCGGCCGGAAGACAACCTCGAGTCGCCCTATGCCCGCGACGCGCTCCGCCAGCTCTACCGCAAACTGCATCGCGGTGATGTCGCGGGCTGTTCGCTGGAAGCGTTTGAGGATGCGACCGGTCTCAACCTGACCGATGACAACGGTCTCAAGGACAATCTGCCCCCGATCACCACCTTCCTCAATCGGCTGCTGGCGCTGACGATCGATATGCAGGGTGTGCTGTTCACAGCCTTCGAGGAGCTTCTCGACCAGCGCATCGAGGGTGCCATCGCGGCCGGGGTCTATGACCTCGGTCTCGAGACCCTGCGTGCCGAAAGCTTCCGTGTCACGGATGCGCGGGTGATCTACACCCATCCCGGCTCTGGCGCGGAAACCCAGCTTCTCACCATCGCGCAAAAGCAGCGCAACACGCCGCTGTCACTGGCGGATGCGCTGGATTGGCTGGAAGATCCGAAAGCGCGGCTGCTGGTCAACAGCCGTTCAAACCGCGCTGCTGTGCTGGTGCCCGCGACCAGCCTGATGCTTGATGATGGCACCATCGAGCCGCGCCTGCGACTGGTCCGTCCCACCGAGGCCAGTACTGTGCCTGCCAAGATCATGGAGGACACCCACTGGCTCGAGGCTGACCGCGCTGCCTTCACTGCCGCCTGGACTGCGGAACTGGCTGAGGTGCCGGAGTTCTCGGAAACCACGCTGCACATCGTGGCAGGCCTCTTGCTGCCGATCTGGAAGCAGCTCCCCCAGGATGAGACCCGCGTCTACCGACTGCAAACTGACGATGGCCAGCGCATCATCGGCCGCCGGGTCTCGCCCGCCTGGGTCGCAACCACGCTGGCGGAGGATGCACCAAAGCTCACAGCGGCGCAGGTCCATGCCCTTATTCTGGAGGGCAAGACGGTGGTGCGGCTGGCGGAGGGGATGGAGTTGCACCGCTCGCGCGTCATGGGGGTCAACCGGATCGAGCTGTCTGGCTTCACCGAGGCCGCCAAGGACCGGCTCAAGGCGGATGGCTTCTTTTCGGAAATCATCGCCTGGAAGCTGCGGCTGTTCTGCCCGACGGATCCGCGTGGGATTGCGGTGCTGGAGCAGTTGCTTGCGCGCCTGCCCGTCGCTGGCCTACATGCACGCAATGGTTGAAAAAGATGCGGTCCATGTCGGTTGAAACAGAAGATTTACTGCGCGAACTTGCGCAAAACGCTGAAAGCGTATGTCGTCATTACCTTCCCGCCGGGCGGCGGGAAGGGTCTTACTGGATGGTGGGCGATCTGCAGAACAACCCGGGCCGGTCGCTCTTTGTGCGGTTGACCGGTCCTACGTCGGGGCCGGGGGCGCGGGGGAAATGGACTGACTCCGCCACGTCGCAATATGGGGATCTGCTGGATATCATCCGCGCACGCACGGGGATCACGCGGTTTCCCGAACTCCTGGACGAGGCCCGCGCGCATCTTGGCCGTCCGCAGCCGGTCCTCCCGCATGTGCCAGCACCGAGGAAACCCAAACCCCCCGGTGGCACGCCAGCAGCAGCAGCGCGCCTGTTCGCGGCCTCAAAGCCGGTCGCCGGCACGCTTGCCGACAGCTATCTGCGCGCCCGGGGCCTCACCCAAGGCGGCATGATGAGTGCCCTGCGCTTCCACCCCAAGTGCTGGCATCGGGATGAGGGTGAGAGCAAGCCTGTCCCCAGACCGGCGCTGATCGCTGCAGTCACTGATGGGGCAGGGGCCTTGCAGGGTGTGCATCGCACTTGGCTGGCACCTGACGGAGAGGGAAAGGCGGCGGTCAAAACGCAGCGGCGTGCCATGGGTCACCTTCTGGGCAATGCCGTCAGGCTGACCCCGCATGAGGGCATCCTTGTGGTTGGCGAAGGCATCGAGACCATGTTGTCGCTCACGCAAGCGGTCCCCGGCCTTCCTGTCTGGGCGGCGCTCTCATCGGGTCACCTCGGGGCCGTCCTGTTGCCGGAGGGTTTGCAGCGCCTCTATATCGCCATCGACCGCGATCCGGCCGGCCAACGCGCGGCAGAGAGGTTGAGCGCCAGAGCCCGTGATGCCGGGATAGCCGTGCAGGTGCTGGAACCGCGTCTCGGGGATTTCAACGATGATCTCCGGGCGCACGGCGTCGCAGGGCTGCGTCCGCATCTGGCAGGTCAGATCGGGCCCGAGGATCGCCAGCGCCTGTTCGGCTGAGCCGCATCGCGCAGGGGGCGGTCGGGGATGGCGGGGCAGGGGTCACGGATCCCTGTCGTGGCTCTGGACCATCGCTTTGCCTCTTCCCGGGCTTTGCTCATCCCCCGACACCCGAGCGGCCTTCTCAGAGATGGGCGTGCTGCCGTCAAAGGGTCCGCCCCCTCAAGGGCGGCAGTCAGGCTATTTCCGCCGCAGGGGACGAGCCCCCGCTTTGCATCGCGAAACAAATAGCCTGCCTGCCGCCCTCCTCCACTGCGTTTCGGCCCCCAAAGAGGGGGTGAAGGGGCGTCCGCCATGACGGCTCAGAGCTGCCCATGAAGGCCGCGCGGGATGTCGCGCGGACGAGTTGAGGCCCGGAGGCAAGACCAAAATGACGATCCAGACCCACGACGATGCCTATGACCCCGCCCAGACTGTATCCCAAACCGCCCATGCGCTCGAAGAGCTGCAGCTCTATGGCTACCGTCCCTTTGAAGACGAGCCCGATCCGCGCCCGATGCCGGATGCCGATCACCTGCGCCGCGCCGCAGCCGATATCTTCGACGCCCTCGTCGCGACCCTGGAAGACACCCGCATGGAACCCGACCTCGAAGAAGTCCTCTGGGGCCAGGTCAACCTGTTTCACCGTGCGACGGCACGGATCGAGCGGTCGCTCGATGAGAACGAGCAGGCGCAGCGCCGCCTCCAGCGCGAGCAGGACGGCTCCGAGGTGAAATCCACCGAACTTGAGCGCCTGACGGCCGAAGGCCTGACCCTTGTTGAGCGGCGCAACTGCATGGATATGATGCGCGATCACGCCGCGACCGAGTTTGTCCATCATACGGGTTCCGCCTGGCGCCCCCGCACCGGATCGATGGTGAACCGCCAGCACATGACCGCAGCGCTGATCGACAGCCGCGACTTCCTGGCCGCCAAGCGCCGCGCGGAAACCGAGGTGATGCTGCCCGCGGGCCCGAAGGTTGCCCTCACCGGTAGCAGCGATTTCAACGATCACCGCCTGATCTGGGGCAAGCTCGATCAAGTCCGGAGCAAACATCCCGATATGGTGCTCTTGCATGGGGGAAGCCCCAAGGGCGCGGAACTCATCGCCGCCAAATGGGCCGAGGCGAGGGGTGTCACGCAGGTGGCCTTCAAGCCTGACTGGACCAAACACGCCAAGGCCGCGCCCTTCAAGCGCAACGATGCGATGCTGGACGTGCTGCCGGTGGGTGTTCTGGTCTTCCCGGGCAATGGCATTCAGGAGAACCTCGCTGACAAGGCCCGCAAGCTGGGCATCCCGGTCATGAAGTTTGAGAAGGGGGCGTGAGCCCCTTTTTCCTCACGGGGACACCACAGCGGCGGACATCACGGTGGAAGCGATCGCTTTCCCCTGATATCATGGCACAAAGACCCCGCGCCCGGATTGCGACATGTCTCATGCTGTCAGCCAACTGGAAATCTTCCCGACCGACCTGCAAATGCGCCGGGTCGATCCTGCCCGCAACATGCGCCGGTTTTACCGCATGAGCATCCAGCCCGACCTGTTCGGCGGTGCCAGCCTTGTGCGCGAGTGGGGTCGGATCGGATATCGTGGTCAGATGATGAGCGAGCTGCATGCCGATGAAGGGCAGGCCGTGACTGCGCTCATAAAGCTCGCGCGCGTGAAACAGCGGCGGGGATATGTGTGATGCGTGTGGCTGCGAGACGGCGCAAAGCCTGACCAGACAACGAGGGGATGATGACACTCGACCCTGACAAGATCGACGATGCGGCCTTCGCGATCCTCAGCCTGACGCTGCATGGTGGTGATCGGGTCTGGAAGGGGATCGATTGGGACATCACCGACCGGCTGCATGACAAAGGCCTGATCTATGATCCCAAAAACAAGGCGAAATCACTGACCCTGACGCCTGAGGGCATCGCGCATGCGCGGACCGTTCTCGCGCGGGAGTTCAGCAAGGCCGAGTGAAAACCGGTTTGCGACCGCCAGCGTTCACGCAAGATCTGTCTGCGCGAAATCATTGCCTTTGTAGATCAGCTTGAGCCGATAGGCCCGGGCGCAGGCATAGGCAAAGCAATCGCCGAAATTCAGATCGGCGGGATGTCCGACGATCTTGCCATATTCCGCCGCAGCTTGAATCGCGCCATCCCCGATGCTGCCCGTGATATGGATATCCCGTGCGGATAATTCTTCCACGAAATCCTTAACCAGCCCGGCACAGGCGTCCATTAACGCGCGCGATGGCCTTGCCTGCGCGCCGGAGCGTGAGCGCGCAAGGCTGACACTCGCCTCAAACCGCGCCATGGGCGATGTGTAAAGCTCGCCTTCATGATCGCCCATGCGGCGCACCAGGTCCTCATACCCTGCCTCGCGGTTCAGGACCGCCACGATCGCGGAGGCGTCGATGAACATCAGCGCGCGTCCCACATCTCATCTGTGAAACGCTTCATGTCGAAATCGGGATCGGCGGGACCCAGTTCATCCGCGCGATTCAGCAGCGGGGCCAGCCGGTCGAGCAGCGGCATGCGTGCCTGCTCGACGGCAAGCTGCGCCGTCAGCGCCATGCGCACAGCCTCCGTCTTGGTCTTCGCGCCGCTCAGTTTCATGAAGCGCGTCGCGAGATCATCGACATTGTCATCCCGGATGTAGAGCGGCATTATCTGTCTCTCACTGATGATCGGCGCATATCCGATGACGCGCCTGCAATGGTCATATGTATATCCCAATGTGCATATTCAATCAATGCGTTTCGGGATATCCCGCCGCGATAGAGCAGAGCTTCTGACTGGCGGCTGTGCGGGACCTTGCGGACAAAATAGGTAAGGCAGCTTACTCAACAGCGTTAAGGCGTCTTTGTTGGAGTTCCTCTGCTATGAAACTGTGCGGATCCAAACAGAATGTGCGATACAAACGAAAATGGCGCGTGTCCTCAAGCGATACGTCCTCGAGCCCGAACCGGGTTACCTCAAGCAGCCTGGCACCGGGGGTTCCCATCAAGATGGGTGAATGGGTCGCCATGATAATCTGTGCGGATGCCGTTTCCTGAACGCGCGCCAGTGTGTCAACCAGGTCCAGCTGCCGAGCAGGGGATAAGGCACTTTCAGGCTCGTCCATCAGATAAAGCCCTTGTCGGGAGCAGCGTTCGGCAAACAGCCGCAGAAACCCTTCACCATGCGAATGTGACAAGAAATCCGCCGAGGGGCTGCCAACTTCATCCATATAGCGTGCCACAGACCAGAAGGTTTCGGCCTTGAAGAACCATCCTGTGGTTATTTTCGGCAACCAACTTGCCCTCAGATGACTCGCGAGTTCCGCACCCGACCTGTCTATGGCGCGAGAGTGGTCAACTGGCATGTATCCCTTGCCGCCACCGGCTTCATCATAGCCAATCAAGGCCGCCAATGCTTCGATAATGGTCGATTTTCCCGCGCCGTTTTCGCCCACCAGAATCGTGACTGGTGTCGTGAATTCGATCTCCCAATGTCGGTCCTTCAGAAAGGGCAACGAGAACGGATAATCCGTCGGACGATCTTCGTCGGGCCGGGCCCATGTTGTACGCTTTAGGTAGGGCGAAGGCAGCGTGGTTCTTTTGGGACGTCGCGACGCCATCAATTTCTCCAGACGAAGTAAGAGTTTTCCAAGTTTAGGTGAGTTTATTCATCCTCCGACCGTCGGAAAAGAGCTTTCGACTTTGGCAAGCCCCGCAAGCGGGGCCGGGCTGCTGAGGCTTCGCCCCGAATTCTGACCCTGCTGGCTTCCTGTGCCTATACGGCTTGGTCTGTCTCATCCTGAGCCAGGCCAACCCATTTGTCACATGGTCGCCGTCACGATCCGCTTTCAGCCCTGTGGGGTCTGCATCCCTCTTGCAAGGCGGGCGCGGTCGGCAATCCAATCTGTCGCCAAGGGCTGACCGCGACAGCATCGGTCATCACCCGATGGCCATGTCCTCTGCGGCTTTGCCCGCTGACAACGCTTCCACGAACCACAGCGGTTTGCGCCCCCGACCGGACCAGGTGAGCGCCGGGTTTTCAGGGTGCCGGTATTTCGGCGGAACGGGCACACGGGTGATTTTCGTCGCAGTGCTGACGAGTTCGGCGAGGGAGTATCCCAGCTCTCTGGCGAAGGTTTCCACCTTGGCGCGGGCCTCTGCCTTTTGCCTCTCCTCATAGGTGGTGATCGCCTTGGCGATGTCCTTGTGCAATTTGCGCAGGTCCGTGAGCGATAGCGCCTCGAGATCGAAATCAGCCATGCGATGCTTTCCGTGTCCTGAATGATCCCGCAAGATAGCCTCTATCGACAGGGCTCCCGCAACTCCCTGACGGCTGGGGCGCGGTTGGCTGTTTGAGATGATCGGTATCGACCGTCAGTGCAGTGCCGGGCTCGGGTTCTGACAGGCCATGTTGGCCGGATGACAGGGTCTGGCATTGGCTTCCCCCGTGTCGCTCTGGCTTCTGGCCCATCCCTTCGACTGACAATCCCCTAATCCCGTTCGGGCTCCTGCGCGCAACCCCGCGTCAGACCGGGCCGTGTTGCCCCTTCGGGTCTGCCCGCTCCACCCCGGTCCTCTGGGGGTTTCCGGCGTCCGTTCCGTCCACCGTGCACGCGTCACCCGACGGGCTTTTTCCGGGTCTTGTCGAAGGGACGGTCCCGAAGACAGGACACAGAAGGAAGCTTACCATGCAGAACATCGTCATCCTCGCTGGCAACATTGGCCAAAAACCCGAAACCCGCACCACCCAGAGCGGCACCAACATCACCAATTTCAGCCTCGCCACCTCGCGCCCCCGCCTCTCGGAAGGTCGCGTGCTGCGCGACGAGAACGGCTACCGGGTCATGGACACCGAATGGCACCGCATCACCTGCTTTAACGGTCTCGGCAAAACGGTCGCGGAGCATTGCGAAAAGGGCATGAAGGTTCTCGTCCACGGCCGCATCCACTACACCAAGTGGACCGACGCTGCAGGCAACGACCGCTACGGCTGCGAGATCATCGCCGAGAAGGTCGATTTCCTGAGCCGCCCGAAATCGGCCGAGAGTGAAAACCCCGAGCTGGTCGACAAAGACGACGAGATCCCGTTCTGAAAAGAACGGGGTCTCCCCCTCGGGCCCGGCGGGTAAACCCGCCGGGTTCAGGCTGTTCGTGGAAGCGGACAGTCGCTGCAGCCGCAGCATGGACCGGCGTGACCGGCGGCTGTTGGCAGAAAGCGTAGTTTGCAAAGTGACGCGGCATGGTCGTGGTTTTCGACGTGTCCGGCCTTTTTCGGCTGTTCGGGGGGGGGTAATGCAACATTCTTGAAAGCGGCCACTCATGTTCGTCGCATCAGTTCATGCATCGTCCCCCGCCAAAAGTTAGACAACACCTACGGGAGGGTCGGTGAATGTTGCGCCGAGAATAGCTCGAATGAGGTATCCTCAGTCCTTCTCAGTGATACCGACGTCCTCGATATCTGGACCATCACTGGTTGGCGGCATCTCGGGTGCGCTTGGGTGGGCTTCTTCTTCGGCATGCCTCGCGGCTTCACGCTCATCCTCGCGTAGAAGCAGGCGTTCGATTCGCATTGTCAGAAGTCGGTCAGTTTCGGCTCTTGTCGCCAGGTCTTGCGACAAATCCCGATGCAGCGAGACTGCAATCAGGATCATCAGGAGCATGAACGGGAATGCCGCAATGATTGATACTGTCTGCAAACTTTCCAGCCCGCCTGTTAGCAGCAGGACCACAACCATCATCAACTGTAAGGCTGCCCAGAAAACGCGCAAGGTGGTGGTCGGATTGAGCACCCCTTTGGAGGTGAACATGCCCAGCACGAAGGTTGCCGCATCCGCCGAGGTGATCAGGAACAGGCAGACCAGAACAATCGCCACAGCCGTCAGCACCCCGCTGAGCGGAAGCTGTTCGAGCATGACAAACAGGCCGGAGGGAACCTCAGCGGCAACGGCATCGCCAATGCCGGCATTGGCAAAGATTTCAAAGTGAATTGACGCCCCGCCAAAGACAGAGAACCACAGCATACTCAGCGCCACGGGCACTATCATGACGCCCAGCACAAATTCGCGGATGGTCCGCCCACGCGAGATACGTGCGATGAAGCTGCCCACGAAGGGCGCCCAGCTTAGCCCCCAGGCCCAATAGAACATGGTCCATTGCTCGACCCAGCGCGCGTCGGAAAAGGGTGTGGTGACAAGGCTCATCTGCACGACATTGCCCAGATACTCGCCTAATGTCTGGGTCATTACACCAAAGATGAAAGCGGTCGGGCCAAAGGCCAACACGATAACTAGAAGCAAGCCCGCCAGCACCATGTTGAGATTGCTCAGCAACCGCAGTCCCTTATCCAGCGATGTCATCGCCGAGAGAATGAACAAGCCACCAACCCCGGCAAGAATAGCGAATTGAGCAGGAAAGCCAAAGGGAATGCCTGTCAGGCGCGATACACCGCTGTTGATCTGCAATGCCCCGAGGCCGAGCGTCGTCGCCACGCCGAACACAGTGGAGACGACTGTCACAGTATCAATCGCCTTGCCCCAACCGCGATCTACCCTGTCCCCGAAAAGCGGCCTCAGCGTTTCACTGATCAGGCCGAAGCTGTGATGGCGAAACCGCACATAGGCGATGGCAAGCCCCACAAGAGCGAAATTCGCCCATTGATGCAGCCCCCAGTGAAAGAAGGCATATGTCATCCCGGTTTGCGCAGCATCGGTCGTGCGCGGCAGGCCACTGCCCATTGGCGGCTCGTTGAAATGCATCATGGGTTCGGCCACGCCCCAGAATACCAGCCCTACGCCCATACCCGCCGAAAAGATCATAGCCAGCCAGCTGGAATAGGAAAACTCTGCAGGTTCGTCTTCCGCACCCAAGCGGATGGAGCCGAACTTCGTCAGTCCCAGATACAGCACGAAGCCGACAAAGACTGTGATGACAAGAAGATACATCCAGCCAAGATTGGCCGCTGTCACCTGCAAGACACCTTGCGCCGCGCGCCCCACCGTTTCAGGCGCAAAAGCAGCCGCCGCAACGAAGAATACGACAATGGCTGCTGAAACGCGAAAAACAGTGCCAACATCGCCCAACAGGGTTCTGATCGTCTCTGACGCTGATTTCATCGGGCCCCGCAGGTAATCATTTGATCGCACAGGGATGCGCGCAGCATACCGCAGTCGGCCAATGTATAGGCGAGATACGCTTCAGGGTCAAAACCGCGCGAGTTGGGATGATGCTGCGAATTCAGGGCAGCACCAAGGCACTTCGCCTCATTCGCATCGCGCCTTATCAGCCCTGTCCGTATGCGTCAGGCCTGCCTTTGTGGCGCTTCGGGTGCGCGATGCCGGATTTCACAGCTTGAGCTGGTATCTGCCTATTCTTGCAAAATCACCCCATCAAACTCGCCTCGCACCTCCACTGAGGTTTCCCCGTCAGTTGAAAAATCGAACGATCCTGACAAAAGGTTGCCGGTGCGTTCAAGCGTGATTTCGCCTTGCAGACTGTCGTAGTCATAATTTATCAGGCGCATTCCGGCTTCATCGGGGGCAGCGGCGCGCTGCACCAGCCTATAGCGCCCGATTTCGAACCCGGCAGGCAGCCGCAAGTAGAGTTCGCGACCAAGCATCAGCTGATAATCCCCCTCAGACCCAACCGAACGCCCGGAGGGCGTGGCGAATTCCTGACGCGTTTCGTCCGCTGTGGCCAGTTCGTATCGAACTTCAGCCTGCGGGCTGAGAGTCAGAGCATTGACCGCGCCGAGAATGTTGATGTTGTCTTCATCCTGCGACATGAGAATTTCGAAACTCGCGGACAGCACATCATCGATCTCGGTGAGATGTAATTGGCCGGAGAACCCGTCATTATAGTTCCAGGCATTGCCATCACCTGCCAGTCGCGCGACGATCGCGTCGTCATCAGCGCGCCTCCCATCCACTGTATAGACACCGGGTTCCGCGCCCTTTGGCAGGATGAGCGTGAGCGATGCGCGAACGGATGTCTCGGGCGCGTGCCCGCTGTGAACCGCATCGCCATACAGCACCAATTCATAGGGCCCATCGGCATTGCTGCCTCGGCGGTTGTTGCTGGTTGACGGGCGAAAGGCATCGGCGGAATCACTGATGTAGCGGGGGTCACCTGAAAGCGTGTCACGGGTGCCCGTGGTTTCAACGATCCCCGCTATCTTGATGCGAGCCTCACCTGCGCCCAACTGCTGAAAAAGCTCCTGCGCCATGCCACCTGCAGTGCTGTCCACGCCTGTTTCGGCATCATCCTCGCGGCAAGCGCTGACCAACAGCACCACCCCAAGGACCGCAACGACATGCAAACCACGAAAGCCAACCAGGCCTGAAGAAATCAATGTCAATTTTCCCTCATTTAATCCCGAAAATTCATTTAAGGGCCCGCGCCTATGAACGGCGCAATCCAGAGTGTCCTCTCGACGCAAACTAACGGCGCTTGCACGTCGTGTCCCCCGTTGTTCGGAGGGGAGCGAGGTGTAGCCATGCGAAGGACGGACTACTGTTCGGTCCGTTCATTGTGGCACCTCATGGGCGGCTAACGCACCATTATCTATCGCCATCTTTTTACATCATTGGCGCTCTGGCCGGACACAGCACGCAGATCGAGCGAGGTGATGACCGCTAGAATAGGGAGCGATAGCGTCCACCCCTGTCCGAATGCGCCTGAACAATGGTGTTGGCGCGCATGATGCGATTTTCAGAAAGGCAAGATCAGGGGCATCAGAACCACACTCGCAGCCATGCAGATCACGGCGAAGGGCACGCCGATCCGCAGGAAATCTGCGAACTGGTAGTTGCCCGGACCCACGACCAGCGTGTTGACGGGTGAGGACACGGGGGTCATGAACGCAGCCGAGGCCGCCAGCGCCACCGTCATCGCGAAGGGATAGGGCGAGGCGTCCAGCGCGCCCGCGACGGCCAGTGCTACCGGGGCCATCAGGACAGCCGTAGCCGTGTTGGAGATGAACAGCCCCAACAGCCCGGTAACTGCGAAGATCGCCACCAGCACCAGCCGGGGCGAGGCACCGTCCAGCGCGCCAAGCAGTGCCTGTGCCGCGATTTCGACCCCGCCGGTGCGCTGCAGTGCCAGCGAAAACGGCAGCATGCCGACAATCAGGATCAGGCTCTGCCAGTGGATCGAGCGATAGGCACCCGCCATGTCGATGCAGCGGAATAGGCCCAGCAGCAGGCATCCGAACAGTGCCGCCTGCACATTGGGCACGATCCCCCAGACCATCAGCACTACCACCAGCGCCAGCACGCCCACCGCCAGCGGTGCGCGGTGGCGCGCGGGCACTGCCTCGTCAGATTCGGCGGGTAGGTCCAGCAGGATCAGATCGCGCCGTTCGTCCATCAGCTTGCGGATCGCGCGCCAGGGGCCGACAGTCAGCAATGTGTCGCCCGCGCGCAGTGGTTCATCTATCACGCGCTCAGACACGGGTTTCGTGCCGTGCTTCATGCCGATCACCGACAGGTCATAGGTGCTGCGGAACCGCGCCTTGGTCACAGTCTGGCCGATCAGCCGAGAAGTCGGCGGCACAATAATTTGCGCCATGCCGATTTCTTGTGCCGTGTCTGCAAACCACTGGCCGGACACTGGCAAAGTAATCAAGTCATGCGCCTGCGCGAAGGTGTCAAGGTCGAAGCCCGCCCCTTGCCCGCGCGCCCGCTGGTCGATCAGCAGAATGTCGCCCGCCTCCAGCACTGTCTGGGCGCGCGGATGGATCAGCTTGCGGCGAAACCGGCTGCCGCGTTCGATGGCGACAATGTTGATGCCCGCGCTGGCGCGCAGGTCCAGACTGTCCAGCCGCTTGCCTGCAAGCATAGAGCCGGGGCGCAACCGCAATCGATGCTCGCGCCCGGCAAGGTCGTAATCTGCAACCCAGCCGGTCAGTGCGGCGCGCTCAGGCAGAACAGGCGCGGGGCCGGGTGCAAGAAAGCGCCGCGCAAACAGCATATAGAGAATGGCCAGCGCCAGAATTGGCATACCGAAGGGCGTGAAGGCGAAAAAGCCGAACCCCTCATGCCCCTGCCGCATCAGTTC